>JAGGSX010000176.1 GCA_021158865.1 Thermoplasmata archaeon | reverse complement strand
TGAATATGAAAATAGCAATGCCTATGAGCAATCATGGTTCAAGCGCATGGTTGTTATTGGTGGTGATACATTTCCAGACCCAAGTGATCCATATATCGAAGGAGAAATATCAACAGGAAAATCTTTACAATATATGCAGCCATTGGGAATACAGCCAACTAAATTATGGGTATCAGATGGGAGTTTGCTGGCAGGACAAACAGCTGATACAGCATGGAAAAATGTTGTAAGCGCAATTAGCCAAGGAGCAGGTTTTGTTGATTTTGAAGGACATGGAAATCCAATGAGCTGGGCAACGCATCCATACCATGATGAAAATACATGGATAAATGGATTGCTCGTAAGCCACATGCCAAAGTTGAGCAATAAAGGAATGTATCCAATATTGATGGTTGGCGGTTGCCACAATAGCCAGTTCAATGTTAGTTTGCTTAATCTCTTGAAATTCAAGAAATTATATGAAACATACTACAAATCAGAATGGTCACCAGAAAGCTGGGGATGGTGGATTGTCAGAATGGCAGATAAAGGAGCAATAGCAAGCGTTGGATGCACGGCATTGGGATATGGGGCAGTAGGAGATGGCAATAAAGATGGAATTCCAGATTGCATACAGCAATATGGTGGATGGATAGACGCGCATTTCTTTAAACTCATAGGTAATGGAAACGCGACCACAGTTGGGGAGGCGCATTCGGGTGCAATAGCCGACTATGTTGCCAACTTTAATGTGATGAAAGACCAAATAGATTGCAAAACTGTGCAGGAATGGCAATTGCTTGGAGACCCAAGCTTGATGATTGGAGGATATCGTTAATCCCCCTCTTCCCAAAATTTTTAAATATAATTACTTTTTAAAAATATGTTAAGGTTTGTGATATTGTTATTGTTCATAGCATCTCTTATCCTTCCAATTGTATCTTCTTATTATTTTAACAGGTTGATGAAACTTATAAAAGTTAGGAGAGGAAATATATTGATTACAGGAGCTATAATGATGTTAATTGGGTACATATTTTTCATGCTTCCATGGATTTTTATAGATGAATCAGTCACTGAAATAAGATTGTTATCTTATATTATTGTTTTATCTGGTTTGCTAACACTTCTTTACGGAATATTAAAAATATATTTGGATTGGAGAGAAGTGATTAAATGAATATTGCCATAACTTTATCCCTGCTGAATTTAGTAATTTCTATAATCATATTCTCAATGATATCAAAAATTTATTTATTGTATGGTAGAGGATATCTTGTATGGTTCCTTTTTGGAATGGCATTTATTCCAATAATTTTTATTTATTCTATATTCGAATTTTTTGTTTCGAGTAGCTATATCATTATTGCATATCCATTATTTGTCATTATAATGGAAATTGCAATCATAGTAGCTGAGAGAAATCTTTTGCTATCAATTAGAGAAAGAGAAGGAGAAGAATACAAGATTTTGCTTAGAGAAGATATTGCCATGCTAAGAACATTTGAAAGAATAGCAAATTACTTAATACGCAGGATATCCACTCTGATAGGAATAAAAAATATTGAAAAAACGATTGAAGAATGCATAGATAAGTATGCTATACTATCTGGAATATATATAAATGGAAATGAAAAAATTATTACAACAGCAGTGGAAAAAAATATAGATGAGATAAGCCAAGATGAAAGAATCAAAACCCTGATTGAAGCATTCTCATTTTTTATAGATGCTTTGATAGATTTATATGCTGCTTTTGTTCCATATACAAAAATTGCGGAAGATATGAGAAAAGAAATTGCCAAAATAGATAATAAAATAACAATAAAATGGATAATGCCATTTGTTATATTGAAAACTGTCATTGAACCCATTTTGAGAAGATGTAAAATAGACGAATTGACAGAAATAAGAATTTCTGTTGTAATAGAAGGAATAAACATAAACAAAAAGGGAGGTATTGATATTCATGAAATTTATAAGTATGAATATAAAGAAATCATAGAAAAATTGATTAAATTTTTCCATAGATGCCGTTATCCATTAATCAGAATTTTTGGGGAAGAAATAAATAAAGAAATAACAACCAATTTCAGATTGCTCCCTGACAATATAAAAGAAGAGATATATAAGCTTGGTTTTATAAGAGATTTGCCGAGAGGGATACTTGAGGAAGAAAAATTGACGCTCATGAGCAGGGATAGAATAATTGAAGAACTTGCAGAAAGGAAAAGAAAATTGGAAGAAGCTTATAAAAGGCTGTCTGAAGCAAAACTTGATAGGATGAAATCAAATTTTATAAATATAATTGCTCATGAGTTAAGAACTCCACTGACTGTGATAAAGACATATGCTGACTTGCTTAGATATGAAAAATTAGGGAAATTGAACAAAATGCAGAAAGATAAACTCAATAAAATGATAAAAAATATAGAAAAATTAAATGAATTAATAAATGATATGCTTCAAATTCCATCCATAGATTCAAAAGAACTTGAATTGAGAAGGGAGAATTTTTATATAAAAGATTTGATAAAAGATATAGTGGATGAATTGAAAGAGATGGCAAAAGAAAAAAAGCAGAAGATAAAGTTATCACTGAACGAAAGCATGACAAATGGAGATATAAAACTCATAGAAAAAGCTTTGAAGAATGTGATAACAAATGCTATTAAATATACTTATGAAGGCGGAAAAATAGAAATAAAAGCAGGCAAAGAAGGTGCATTTACCCATGTTGTTATAAAAGACAATGGGAAGGGAATTGATAAAAACGAATTGGACAAAATTTTCGAGCCATTTTACACGGGGGAGGAAGGCGGCGTCGGGCTGGGGCTGGCTATTGCAAAAAATATCATTGAAAGCCATGGAGGGAGAATATGGGCTGAGAGTGATATTGGCAAGGGGACAACTTTCCATATTTTATTGAAGGAGGCGAGGGAAAAATGAGGATTTTGTTTGTTGACGATGATGTGGATATATTGGAAGCGGCAAAAGATGCTATCGAATCTTATGGTTATGATGTTATAACTGCAAAATCTGGAGAAGAATGCCTGAATAAAATTGATAAGGCTGATATAATTTTTCTTGATATTAAAATGCCAGGTATGAATGGCATAGAAGTTCTTAAAGAAATTAGGAAGAAAGGGAGGGATATGCCCATCATAATGATAACTGCTTATGCAACAGTTGATACTGCAATTGAAGCAATGAAAGAAGGAGCGTTTGATTACATAAGGAAACCATTCAATATAGATGAACTGCAATCAACAATACTTGCTGCAATAGAGGATATAAAATTCAGGAAAATAAAAGATTTTTATGCAGAGGGAGATGCAATTGAAAAATTTAAGCACGTTGGAAAAGGCATTTACATAGCGAGACAACCAATGGAAGTGGAAGGTATATTTATTCCACTTGAAGAAAATTTAAAAGCGAGGAGCGTTGAAGACATTAAAAAAGAAATCGAAGAAAAAATAAAGGAAAGCAAAGCCATTTTATTCCTGAATATGGAATATGTTTATAAAGAATATAAAGAAAAGACAAGAGAACTTCTTGAATGGCTTGATAAAAAAGCTGCTGCAAATAATTGCAAGCTTATTTTATCTGCAAAAATTTCATCATTGGATGAAAAAACAAAACAGGAATTGCAAGATTTAATAGCAGATATACATCTTGGCATTTTAACAGATTCAATATCAAATTATATAAGGAGAAGGATAATAAATCTGCTTTCTCATGGAGAAAAATATTCATTTACAGAAATTGCAAAAAATATTGGAATAAAGGACAATCCAAAATTAAGCTTTCATCTGAGAAAATTGAAGGATGAAGGTGTAATTGAACAGGATAGGGATAAAAGATATTATCTAACAAATATGGGTAAAGATATTGCAGGATTTATAGAAGATATTAAGAAAAATAAACTGAGGAAAAGTGGAAATATCTTATGGTTTACTGAAGATTAAATTCCTATTGCTGCCTTCATTTCTTCCAACAAAATTTCTTCTGGAACAGCTCCAACAACATTTCTTGTCTCATTTATTACAATTTTTGGGACTCCCATGACTTTATATTTCTGAGCGAGATGAGGAAATTCTATAACTTCTACCATATCAGCCATAATTTTATCATTTTCTATAGCCATTTGATGAGCAAGATGAACCATTATTGGGCAATAGGGGCATGTTGGTGTGACAAAAACTTGTATATGGATACTTTGGTCAATTTTTTTTATTTCTTCTTTTATTTCATCTTTCAATCTGCTTTTTCCTTTTGATACATCTATTATATCTTCAAGTAATGTAGAGAATTCATATCCAGAAGGTATACCAAAAAATCTTATTTTGTATTCTCTTTTCCCAAAGATAAGTGTTGCAGGTATTTTATCAATTTTATACTTAGCCACTAAATCTTTTTCTTTTTCAAATTCATGCACATCCAGCATTATTTTATCATCAATGCCTGCAAGCGTTTCCAAAATTTCTTTTGTTTCTCTACAAAACTGGCATTTGAAATGTTCTGTAAAATAAATTATTTTTACGTCTTCTTCCAGTTCTTTTTCAAATTTTTCTTTTATAATTTTTTTATCTTCTTCGCTTATCAGAGCCATATTAAGGCTATATTCTTATATTATATAACATTTATTCATTAGCATTTAAACAATTTTTGAAATGCCTAACTTATCTTCACTTCGATGTCATTTTCTTTTTCTGCAATCCATGGTAGCTCAACTTCAACATAACTTCCAGCAGGAATTCTCAAGCCAGTTATCTTATTCTTCTCTTTTCCATTTACAACTACTGAAACAGTTTTGTCTTCTGCATCTGCTTCTCCTTTGTTCTCTATTCTTATTTTTGTAACAATTCTTTCTCCTTCCCTCATTTCTCCTTCATGTTCATAATTTATTTCTAACAGAGGCTTTGGTTCTCTCAAAGTAACTAAAAAGTTAATTCTTTCCTGCTTACCTTTATTTGGTGAGGCAATAACGTCTATGGAAGCCCATTCATCTATAGAAGCATCAGAAGGCACATCAACATGCATTTTTATCTCACTCTCTTCTCCTCCATCAAGCAACAACTCTTCCCTATCAAGCTTCACATTCCAGTTCTCGGGTATTCTTCCTTCCACACCCATTTTATATCTAACTATATTTTTTCCTCCTTTAACTTTCTCTAATGGGTTTGAAATTTTTATTGAAAATTCTACATGGCTGCCAGGCGGCGCCTCCATCATCCTTTCTTCTGATGATAATATGACAGATTTTTTAGCTACTTTTCCTAAATATGCTGCTATCAAAAGCAAAATAACAACAAATACTATGAATAGGGAAAGACCTATTATTTCTCCAATATTGCTTTTCTTTTTTTCTGATGTTGCAGAATATTTCACAACCAGCTGACTTTTTGCGCTGCTTTCTTTGTCAGAATTTGTTGATTGGGCTGTTAGAACAATGAGCTGAACAGTTCCATTGGTTGCATTTAAAGGAATATCTACTGCTACACTGACATCTTTACTTTCTCCAGAGTCAAGAGTTATTTTATTTTGGCTTATGTGGTAATTCCATGCACATGTAACGGAGAGATTGTAGTCATCTCTCAAATCTCCTGTATTTTTCACGCTGAATGTGAAATTTATTGTATCTCCAGGTTTTCCTTCCTTTTGGTTACTTTTAGCTGTTACTGTGACACCATATTCAAATGGAGCTACGGTTGTATTCATCCATGTAGAGCTTATGCCATTGCTTCCAACTCCTGTTACTGTTATATTTAAATAATCACCTTCTTCTGCATCTGGAGGGGCTTTTACAACAACCGTTGAATAATTAAATGAATTCCCAGCTATTTTTACAGTGCTTGGCTGAATGATTACCTGCCAATCTCCGCCAGCATAATTATGATTTAAAGTGACCTCATCTTCATATTTTCCATTATTGTAAATGATTATACCATAATCAACCTCTTCTCCTGGCTTTACTGATTGTTCATTATTATAACATTCAACATCTATCCCACCTGTGAGATTAAAAGGAATTTCAACAAAAGACTTTTCATCTGTTGAATCATATACAACGTAAGTAGCAAAAAAAGGGGCAACCAAGCTGAATGGAAAATAAGAAAGCAAATCAATTGCTTTTTCAACTTTTATACCAATTGCATGTCCCGCTGGAATAACATAATCCACATTATTTATAACAAATGTGTGCTCATTCATTGTATTATTGGAAATGAAGGTCAAGGGCGTAACGCGTGAAGAAGAAATTGGGTCAATATTGCCAGAAGGCGCCACATCAACCAATGTAACTTTTATGAACCTAAATTGCAGTGGAATCACATCAGGCTTTATAAAAAAAGCTTCTATGAATAATGTTACCCTTACATCACCTTTCAATGATGTATCTTTGCTAAATGAAGGGGCACACCATATTGCAGCTCCTTCATCAAGGTCAACATAAGCAGGATAACTACTTGTTGGTCTTGAAGAATCCATTAACTTTCCATTGCAAATTTGGCTTGCATTATCATGCAGGTAGTAATTAACTTCCTGAGCATTGACAGGTATCATAATTAATATCAATGAAATGAGCAATACGGTTTTTTTCATATAAGATGAAATATTTTTTCTTATATAGATTTTGTTATTCTATTCCATATAAATTGCTGGACGTAGTGGAAAAGCAAACTTTCTTTTATTTGCGGGGTCATAATCAGCACTTTCTCCAAATATTATAACTTTTGCATTTGATTGCCTTTCAATAAAATCTTTTGATTGTTTTAGATAATTTTCTTCATCTATTCTTAAAAAATCTCTTTTCCTCATTTCTTCAATAACTTGCATTGCATACTTTCATATCTATATTCAATTTTTTAACTTCCATCATCAAATTTTTCATATTCAACTGTTTTTCTTTTTTTAATTTTGCCGCAATGTCAATAATGTCCCATTTCCATTTAGGAGCAACATAGATATAAATATTCTTTGGCTCAATTTTGGCAACTTTTTTTATTTCTTCTATATCTTCTATGGTCTTTTTGAGTAATTCCTCTCCAATCAATACTTCATAATTTATTTCTTCTGCTTCGGGATATTTCTGCAATGAAACAAATCCTTTACTTCCAATTTTTTCCCACATTTCTTCTGCTATATGAGGAGTAAAAGGGGTCATGGCTTTTATCCATTTTTTTACTATGCTCTCGAGCAATTTTTTATTTTCTCCTCCTCTTTTTAAATACCATTGCAATATTGAAGGAATGTTAAAATATATTGAATTTGATGCTTTTCTTAGCCCATAATATTTCATTGCATTTCTAACATCTTCAATTTCTTTATTGAATGCTGCCAAAATCCATGAATCAATGCTACTTTCCCCCCCATCCAAATTTATCAATGTTTCAAATAAATCATATATTTTAATAAGTCTTTTTTTATACTGTTCGACCAAGTCATCATTCCATTCGACATCAACAAAAGGGCTGGAGGCATGGGCATAATACAGCCGCATGGCGTCAACGCCATATTTTTTTGTGGCTCCTGGTATCGGCTCAGCCCCTCCTTTTGATTTTGAAATTTTTTCCCCCTTCTGTTGAGTCACCCACCAATTTACAAAAATTCCTTTAGGCCAATATTTCTTTTCCATTATTGCAACATGATTCATTATAAATACGGGAAAATGAACGGTTTTGTGCTCCTTACCCCCCAAATTTATATCAACAGGATACCAGTATTCAAAATCTTTTCTTATTTTTTCCCATGTTTCATTTCTTGGCTTTCCATTTCCCAAAAAAATATAATCAAAAAATTCATCATTCATCTCCTCAATGCCAATGCTTCCATCATTCACATATTTCGAAATAATATAATAAGCAGGGTATAAAGTTGAATCTGAAATCGGTTCAATTGTCCATCCTTTTTTGAATGGGAACTCGGTTCCAAGCCATGAGCCTTTTCTTATGCAAGCTCTATCTCCAAACCAATCCAATACTTTTGGCAATTCTTCTTTGTATTCAGAAGGATATATATTCATGTCCCTAACATGCTCTTTGCTTTTTTTCGTTAGCTCATCATCGCTGTATTTAATGAACCACTGGTCGGGTATTTTTTTAATTATAACTTCTGCCCCACACCTGCATATAACCTTTTTTGAAAATTCACGCATAATGTCCGCAAATCCTTTTTCAATGAATTCATTTTTTATAATATCTTTTGCCTCATTTATTTTCATACCCGAATATTTCCCACAATTTTCATTCATTATGCCAGAATGGAATTCTTCTTTGTATATTATCTGGGTTGCTTCTTCAAGCTTGTTGTGCATCTGATTTTTTATTCCCATTTTTTCAACAATTTCTTTTGCAGGTATTTTGTATCCTTTTATCTTTATAATCACAATTGGTTCAATATTTGTTTTTGAATCTTTAATGGCAATGTAATCATAGGGAGCATGAGCTGGAACACTCATAACAATGCCTGTTGCAACATCAGTATCAACAAATTTTGCAGCAAGTATGGACACTTCTTTATTTATTAAAGGAGCTATGCAATTCTTTCCAACAAGTGAGCTACCAGAAATTTTTTTGATAAATTCAACATCTTCAAATTGATGCTGTAATTTAAAAGCAGCTTTCTGGGAAACAATCCATTTTTCCTCCCCAACTTTTATGATTGCATACTCGCCATCGCCATTCACCCACATATTTGTAACGCCAAAAATTGTTTCGGGGCGGAGGGTGGCGGCTGGCAGAATATATTCATTCATTTTGAATTTCAGTAAAACAAATTCAAGTATTTCCGCATCCCCTCCCTGAGATATATCAGTTTCAGATTTGTCAACTGCAACGGGTCCACAATTTGGGCAATATGGGGCAAAATGTGGTTTCTGGATAAGCAATTTTTTTTCATTTAATTTATGAAATTGCCATTCTATGAATTTTTTATAGCCGGGAGAGATAGTATCCATGAGACGGGTGTAGTCAATAAGCAAACCAAATTTTTTCCAGTATTCTTCTACATAAATTTTGCTGAAATATTTCACAACTTCTTTTGGGTCAGCCAATTTTTTTATAATTTCTTCAGGACATCCATTGTTGCGAAGATAAGAGAGCACATTTTTATCGCCTCTCTCAACTTTTTTTGCAAGGCTAACGGCTGGCAATCCAGTAGCATGAAATCCAGCAGGAAAAATAACATCATAGCCAAGCATTCTTTTATATCTTGCAATTACATCTGCATAAGTAAATCCACGCATATGACCTACGTGAAGATAACCAGATATGCCAGGATACGCAAAATGGATAAAGAATTTTTTTCCATTTTCCTTTTTTGCTTCATATATCCCTGCTTCAAACCATCTTTTCTGCCATTTATGCTCTATCTCTCCGAATTCCATTAAACTGGAAAAAAACAAGATTATTTAATTATTATGAAAATTAAAAAAAATCGGAGGGGAAAAAGAAAAATCGGTGGAGGCAATTTTTTAACATCCCCTCCTCATTATTATATTATATATTGTTATTTATAAAGTTTTCTAAAATATTAAAATTACAATAGTTGCCAAAAATTGTAAAAGGAAGATACAAATATCTTGCTGTATAAATTCTTTTTTCGACAACCTCTTAAAATTGGTAAATTTTTTATCTGCCGAATTAGCAAGCAAAAATATTAAAAGGGTTATTTAATGCTGGAATGATAATATGGTAGAAT
>JAGGSX010000196.1 GCA_021158865.1 Thermoplasmata archaeon | reverse complement strand
GTCTCATTCTATTCCAATCATTTCCCTCTTTACCATCATCAACACACACTAAACTTAAATTAAATCCTGCTTTCAATAACGCTTTTGCTTCTTTTTCCACCCTGATATCTGGTGGAAAAGTTTTTCCAAGTAACATTAATATTTTTTTGTTTTTCATTGTTTTTACCTCTTATAACTCATTTTACTTAAATATATTTAAATATTTCGTTACTTACTTTATATATCAAATTCTTAAGCGACTCCCTTCGCTTAATTACTGGAACATAGTCCGATCCATTGAAAAGTCCTGGATTTTCCTTGTAAAGTTTGTAAAATTCCATCATTGTAATAACTTTAATTTCCTTATCTGACTTTATGAACTCAAGAAAACGAGTAAATTTTTCAATATCTGCGTAATCCGGTTGAAAATTAACAAATCCATTATCCCACTTAATAAACGAGTAACTGTGCATAAAGAGAGTCATAACCTGTATATTATGCCTCTTAGCCTCCTTAACGAAAATTTTAAGCTCATCCAACGAGGCCCAATCTATATCAGTCTTAACAAATTTCCTGCTTATATTAAAACTTAAGGGACCTATTCCCAAGCAGATATCTCTATAAAAACCTGTAATAGGAACCTCAATGATTCCGTTCCTCTCTAATATTTTATTTCTCGTCCAAGTAATTTTACAATTAGGATGCGAATAGAACATAGAGGAATCAATAGGAATATTATTCTCCCTTAATGCAATAAGCGTATCCTCATTCAATCCATAGGCTCCAGCTCGATGGGCAATAGGATACTCACCTGTCCATTCTTTGATTAACTCTTTACCTTCTCTAATGATCTCAATTTGTTCATTGAGAGAGTATAAATACATCTCTCTACGAGTCTTATCATAAGCACGCCGAGGATGGGTATGCAATTGCACATCATGACCATTTTCTTTTATTACTTGACAAATAGTTTTAAATAAATTTTCCCCATACTTTTTGGAGTCAAAGACTGATATAAAAAAGGTTGCTTTAATATTATAAGAATTGCAAATTTTCAAAATCTTGGGGAAGCCAAAATACTGGTTGTTTATTTCTCCATAAATCATTTGCTTTAATTCCTTAATTTCTTCATCAAAAACGACTGCTGGTCTTTGAGAATCTTCTACATCGACAGTTATAAATATATACAATTTATTCATATTTTTTTATTATTTGATTGACAAGAAGTTTATTCAACTTTTTTATCAGTTTATAATACAAACGATAAAAATATAAATAAAAAACAGAATGTTCTCCCATATCTGGCAAGTCTTTTCTAGTTCTATTTCTTTTCCAGAAGTATGAATAATTGTTTAATTCAAAAGCTTTAGATAGCTCCTTTATTTTTTTCGCTACCAAATCTTTGTCTTTATTTTGCAAAACTACTGGTTGAAATAAATCATTAGCCATAATTGGAGCAATATCAAAATTGTCAATTCCCTCTTTAGATATATTACACTGAAATATAATAGATTCCTTATTTTCTGGCTTTTGAACAATTCTATAATTTTTGTAAACGATGTCTGGGAATATAAAATTCCCTAAGCTGTAAACAATTATCCCTTTTTTATAACTTTCAATCCCTTGCAAAACATGAGGATGATGCCCTAATATCAAACTTGCACCAGCATCTATAATTCTATGTGCCAATTTTCTTTGAGACGGTAACGGATAACGCTCTCGCTCATAACCCCAGTGCAGGGATACGATTACTACATGAGTTTTTTTCTTCAATTTTTTTATGTCTTCAAGAATTAATTTTTCGTTTAATGGCGCAGTTCCAAATCTATTTTTGGTTGCATTTATTGAGCCTATAAAATCCCACGAATATCCAAGAAAGCCAATTAATAAGTTATTTATAGATAAAATCGCCGGCCTTTTTGCCTCCTCTAAGTCCTTTCCTGCTCCAAACCAAGAAATATTGTTTTCCTTTAAAAGAGATATTGTATCTTCAAAAGCTTTATAGCCATAATCAAAAATATGATTATTCGCCAGAGAAAGGACACCAAGACCTGCAGATTTTAGTGATTTTACGGTTTCGGGCAAAGAGTAAAGACAACATTTGTTCTTTAAAGGATTTCCGCAATTTGAAAGCGGACCTTCGAGATTTCCAAAAACCAAATCACTTTTTTTCAATTCTTCAAGTACAAATACAAATGGCTCCTCAGGACCTTTGCTTTTTATCACTCCAGCAACCATTCCAGTTAGTAAAATATCACCAACTGCAGATAATCTGACATTTTTCATAATACATCTTCTTTTATTTTCGATACAGTGAATCTCCACTTTTGACCTGTTGGAATTTTGTGTAAATAGTCAAATTCAATCTTCATATTACCTAAAAGCATCTTTAATTGTTCTCTTATTATATTTTCATTTTCTTTACTTTTATTCCCCACTAATTTTACTCTAATAAAATCTTTGTTCTCTTGAACTATCTGGGCGTATAGAATACCCGATAGTTTATCAGCAATCTTATATTTCCAGAAATGGACAAAAGACGAAGGAGAGACCCAAACCCCGTTAATACCCACGATAATATCAGCTTGTCTTCCAATAATTTTTTTGATCAATGGTAATCCTCTCCTACATAAACATTTCGAGTTATCTAAGAGAGCAAGGTCTTCTGTATCGTATCTTATAAAAGGCATTGAAAAATTCCACAATGAAGTGCTAATAATGTTATATACATTTTTCATATTTTCTGTTTCTTTAGTTTTTATGAATTCTGTATATCCAAATTCTAAATTGAGATGTAATCCTTTATGATATTCGCACTCTCCAGCACAAATAGTGCTTTCTCCATGCCCATACCAATCAAACAATGGTGCTCCAAAAACATCTTCTATGATTTTCCTTTGGTATGGCAATACTACTTCCGAACTTGTGTGTATTGCTTTTGGTGAATAAACACTCAAATTCTTTTCCTTTATAAAACGAGCAAGAATTTCTAAACTGGCAGGATAACCTCGTATAAGAGCTGGCTTAATTTGGTTCAATTTTTGTATATACTTAGTCATTATTTTTTCATCCATTTCGAAAGTAGAAAAGTGTATCTGATTACCTTCTACTTTATAATAACATCGCCGCTTTTTACCAAATTCATCTATCAGAGTACCCCTAAAAACAGCAATTAGTTCACCATGTTTAATTCCACACCATTGCCAGTGTCGCCACACTGTAGCTCGAATTAGTGCAGCCAAATCTCTATCAATGTAGTAACTTAAGGGTTGACCAGTCGAACCACTTGTATGACAGAGAATAGGATTAAATTTTCTATAATTTTTAGCTAGCAGCTCATTAAAATTTTTTCTCACATCATCTTTTGTTAAAATAGGTAGTAACTTTAAGTCTTCCTTTGTTTTTATATCTTCAGGTTTTAAACCACGTTCATCAAAAATCCTTCTATAATAAGGAACATTTTCGTAAGCATGCTTTACAATTATTCTCAATCTTTCATTCTGAAACTCCTCTAATCTTTCTGTGGGCCACCATTGGCTTTTCATAAGAAATTTGTAAAATTTAGCAAATTGTATGCCATAAACATAAGGGAAAGGAACAATCTTTTCATAAATATTTCTTGCGATTTGCTTAATAAGTGGAGGACTATTATGATAAATTTTTCTTATCATACAGGTCTCCTCCTCTCTTAACTTTCTTTTGGGCAAGGATCATAATTTGAGACTTAGCAGTCTCTCCAACCAACAACTTACTAAATACAAAAAAGAAAGCAGGAATACTTTCCAACGATAAAATCACTCTTAAGAGCCAGCTACTGGAATGGAAAAATATTCTCAGAACCGATCCTAACAAAGGCATGCTAAAAAGCCTTCGCACTTTATGCAGAATATATGCTTGTGCGTTAGTCATTGATCTCTCATTCAAGAAATTTTGAAATTCTTCACTACTTAAAGCAGCCAATCTTTGTACACCAACAAGCTTTGAGTATAAGTTTAGCACTCCGCTCTCTATATAAGTGTATGGCTTAGCATAATTAAATTGGATAGTTTCCAGAGAAAAATACTTGGATAATAACTGTATAATTTCTTTTTCGCTAAAATATCGTTTCCCACCATCTAGAACTCCTGAAAGAAGAAGATAACCGCCGTCTTTTAAAACACGCTTCATATCTTTCACGGCTTTTTCTCTATCTTCGCTATTCAAATAATACAATACTTCAAGAGCAATTACTAAATCAAAACTGTCATTCGGAAAAGGAATCTCTGGTAATGCACCAACTTTAGCCTGTAACCACTGATACTTCTTTGACACATAATCAATGGCTTTCTGCGATATATCAATTCCATAAATACTGTTTTTTGGATTCAATTGATACACCTTGGCGGTAAACTCTCCTAAGCCGCAGCCAATATCCAAAATGGCCAAATTCTCCCCTTTTTTAACTATTTCCTTTATTAATTTAAAAGAAAGCCTATGCCGAAATTTTTGAGAGCCTTTCCAACGATGCCCCCATTTATCACCTAACGTATCTAATTCTAAAGAATCAAACATACTCTCAAACCACTCTTTTGTTGCCCATTTATAAACCATCACTAAACCTTAGTTTGTTGTAATAATATATACATGAAACATAAAAACTTAAGTTACCTAACACACTTGCTACTGCTGCCCCATAAGCCCCAAAGGTTGGTATAAGGGCTATATTGCCAATTAAGTTTGTTGTCGCCATAATGAGCGACATATTCCTCATCCACACACCCTTACCCTTAGCTCCCAAAAACATATTATACGGTTGATACATTCCCTGAAAAAACGCTGCCAGTGCTAATGGCAGAATTAGAGGCACTACAGGAAGAAATCTATCGGTGAATAGAAAGATTACAATAAATCTCCCAAACAGAACCAGACCAACTGCACCAACAAATAGCCACAGGAGATTTAGTTGAATGACCCCCTTAGGTATTTGGTGTTTATTAGCAAAACCCTTAAATAAGCTTGTAGAAAGAGATTGGGATAGCAGCACCAGCGGTGAGGTAAGAGTATTTGCCAGTGAGTAAAAACCGAGTTGCGTTGTATTGACAAAGTAGCTAATAAAAATTCCATCCAATTTATAGGTTGACTGGTCAGCAATTTGCCCCCAATAAAGATGGATACCGTATTCTTTATTTTTCTGCCATATCTTTCTTAAATTTTCTTTCAGATTAGTGAATAAAGGCTTAAAACTATAACTTATAACTATAATACCTATAAATGTACTAATCAGACTTATTAAAATCAAAGTAGAAACTTTTATTTGGGTAAGTTTCAATAATAGTAATGATATTACTCCAATGACATACAAACTTTTTGGTATAATATTAAACCAAGCTAAATAATATATTTTATTCGTTCCTCTGCCAATCTGTGGAATTAACATCTGAAAAGGCAAAATAGCCAAGATGGGCGAAAAAACTCTTAAAATGTGATTGATGTTTGTTCTAAAAATCCTATCAATAAAAAAACTGGAAATAAAAATAAATAAAGAATAGCTAATTCCTATTAGAAGTCCTACTAAGATTGATGCTCCAATTAGCTCTCTCTCTTTATTTTCATCTTTTTCATGTGCCAAAAGCAAGCCAATAGAACTAAAAAATCCAAAGCGAAAAAATAAAACAGAAAAACCTGTTACTATTCCAAAAAAAGCCAAGATACCATAGTCTTTTGGGCCTAATATTCGAGTATTCAGAGAATTAATTACTACTCCTAATGCCATAAGCAAAATTTGGGATGCATATAGAGTAACTGTCTGCCGAGCAGTCCGAGAAAAAAAGTATCCTCTGAACTCAGTTACTGCCCTGTTTACTTGTTCTCTAATTTCCATACTTCGCTCAACCCTTTCAGCATCCATGCTTGTCCCCATCTAATATAGGGAATTTTTACCTTCCATTTAATGCCTTTAAAATTATAGATTGCATAGATAAAATACCCTGATTTATCTTGCATATTTTTAATAACCCAGTAGGTTGCGTTATTCAAATATTCTCTTGCTTCTGGAAAATCTGGAGCTAAAGTAGCATTGCATATCAAAGCCTCTGCACAAGCGTGAATGTTAATAGGATATGTTCTTTGAGGAGTTAGCTTTGGAATAGTTTTATCCTTGAAAAGATTAGTCAAGTAAAAACGATAGTATTTTTCCACAGCCTCATGGACCCTTTCTTCTCCCGTAAGTTTCCAGACAGAGTATAAACTACGAATCTCAAAACCACTGTGATAATGATCTATGTGACACCTATCGCTTTGGTCACGCCCCCAATAACAGATTGATCCATCAGGATTTTGTTCACTTAATGTGTAATTTACAGCATATAGACCATGATCAATAAACTTTTCATTGCCGATTTCTTTTCCAACTCTAATAAGGAATTCAGCTACGAAAAGATTAGCATTGTGAACATGAAAATTATCAAGTGGAGTATAGCTGAAACAAATCTTATCACTGCCAAGTCGGTCTATGTTCAAATCATTTATGAAAAAATTACAGATGCTTTCACAGGTTGTCAAATATCTCCTTTCGCCGGTAAGCTTATAGAAATTCCAATATGCATTTCCTACAGTTGCGCTGACTACACTGGATGGAGTACCTCGTGGAATGAAAATGCGCGATTGCCAATCAAATGGATAGCCCCAACACTTACCAGAGTAACCTTCACTATAATTTCTATCAAGCCACTGAATTGCATCTTCAGCTTTAGATAAGTAATAAGACTTACCAGTAGCGAGATAAACATTAAGATAAGCATCAGCAAATAACCCCATTGCTTTGGAATTTATTTCTTTTTTAACACGGAAGATTTTTCTTAAAAGGCAAGGTGCAAATAATTCGAGTTTCAAAATACCTTTTCTCAATATCTCTTTTAAAAAAGAGGAGCTGTTTTTTGTAAAAAAAGGAAGTCCCTTCAAGTCATAAGGATCATATCCAGCCCAACCGTTATTTGTAAGCCACTGGTCCAACAGTTCAATTGAGTATTTTATTAGCTCAAACATTTCGTAGTACCTCTACTATGCGTTCCGCAGTATGCCCATCCCATAGCTCTGGAATTCGCCTTTGTGGCATTTGACTGTCCAGAATATTAAATGCTGCTGCTATAATTTTATTTTTATCATGCCCCACAAGCTGATTGGTTCCTTGGGTTATGGTTACTGGGCGTTCAGTATTTTCGCGCAATGTAAGACAAGGAACGCCAAGTACTGTTGTCTCTTCTTGAATACCGCCACTATCAGTAAGCACAAAGGTTGCATGGGACTCCAAGGCGAGGAAGTCTATATAGCCTAATGGAGGGATAATTCGTAAATTATGTGCCTTCTCAAGTATAGGCTGAAAACCAAATTCCCAAATTCGTTTCTTGGTACGAGGGTGAATAGGGAAAATTATAGGTATTTCTTCCTGGATTTTTAATAGTGCTTCCAGGATTTCCGCCAGGATTTCACGATTATCCACATTACTGGGCCTATGCAAGGTCAATAAGGCATATCTATCTTTTTTATTAAGTCCAAGTTGGTTAAAAATAGATGATCGCTCAGCCAGTGGACGACAGCGAATTAAAGTATCAATCATTACATTGCCAACAAAATAGATATGTTCATCTGGTATGCCTTCACGCCGTAGGTTCTCATTAGCATCCCGTGAGGGAGTAAAAAGATAAGTAGATAGAGCATCAACCACAATCCGATTAATTTCTTCAGGCATTTTACGATCAAAGGAGCGAAGTCCAGCTTCAATATGTGCTACTGGAATGTGAAGTTTTGCTGCTGTAATTGCAGCAGCGAGAGTTGAGTTGACATCTCCAACAACTAAAACCAGATCTGGCTTTTGTTCCAAAAGCACGCGTTCCAGACGGATCATGACCATCCCTGTTTGCTCAGCATGAGTGCTAGAGCCAACATCTAAATTTACATCAGGAGCACGAAGCCCTAAATCTAAAAAGAAAATTTTAGACATCCTGTCATCATAATGCTGACCTGTATGCACTAAAAAAGTTGAGAATTTCTGAGGTTCTCGTTCTAGGACTCGAAACACAGGATCTATCTTCATGAAATTAGGCCGTGCTCCCACAACTCCCAAAACCTTTATCATATCTGGCAACTCCTGGAAGCCAAAATTGTTACTATTTTCTTTGCAGAATCACCATTTCCGTAAAAGAAAGAATTTCTTATTCCGGGCTGGGCATTAACAGCTGCTTGGGTTATCTGCTTTACATTACTTCCACCGCATATAGTATTCCACCCACTTTCCACTGTCTCCACCCACTCAGTTTCTTCTCTTAAGGTCACACAGGGAACCTTGAAGAAAAACGCTTCCTTCTGCACGCCTCCAGAATCAGTAAGAATAACCTTTGCGTTTTTCTCCAAAACAAGCATATCAAGATAAGAAACAGGATCTATTAAGCGCAAAAAAGCAGGTATATAAGATAAAGGATTAGGCTCAAGAGAAGACAAAGCATTCCGAGTGCGAGGGTGCAAGGGAACTACTACAGAAAGTCCATTTTCTGCTATTTCTTTAAAAGCCTTAAATATAGCAGAAAGTCTTTCAGGATCATCTGTGTTTTCTGCTCTATGGACAGTAGCAAGAGCATAGCTTTTTGGCTTTAGGTTAAGAGTCTTAAGGATAGTTGATTTTCTTTCTGCAAGTTCTCCATACATAAGCACAGCATCATACATTACATCTCCTACAAGATATACCCCTTTTGTTATGCCTTCTTGTTTTAAGTTATTTACAGCAGTTTGAGTAGGGCAGAAAAGAAAATCTGATATGTGATCAGTAAGGACGCGGTTGATTTCTTCAGGCATTCTTCTGTTGAAACTTCTTAATCCTGCCTCAACATGAGCTACAGGAATATGTAGCTTAGCTGCTGCCAAAGCTCCTGCAAGGGTGGAGTTGGTATCACCATAAACCATTACTATATCAGGTTTTTCTTTCATAAGAACCTGTTCTATGCGTTTAAGCATCTCTGCTGTTTGCTCTGCATGTGTGCCAGAGCCTACACCTAAATGGTAGTCAGGATTTTTTAACCCAAGCTCATCAAAGAACACCTGAGACATCTCATAATCATAATGTTGTCCTGTATGCACCAGCACCTCATGTATTGGTAAGTCTTTATGTTCTTCATTATAGTGTTGAATAGCCTTAAGAACAGGAGCAAGCTTGATAAACTGTGGTCTGGCACCGACAATGTTTATGACTTTTAGCAAAGGAGCGGAGGAGCAAGGGAAAAAGCTTTCCAGGAGGCGGCGTTTGTCGTTGTCTTGGGGTTTGGTCTTGAGCGTTCTAATCATGTTTACCTTTAAAGTTCTATGTTCTGGAGTTTATGGGTTTATGGGTTTATGGGTTTGTTGGGTTTATTGAGTTTATGAGTTTGTTGAGTTTGTTGAGTTGTTTGGGTTTTAACCCTCAACCCTCTAACCCTTAAGCCCATAACCCCTTAACCCTCTAATCCTATTTGCATTTGAGAGTTTTTTTGAGATACTTTATAAAATTTGAGATCATTCGCTGGATTTTATCCAAATCTTGGTAAATTTCCTTAAAATCGTCTTCTTTTATATATCCTTGATCCATAGCTATATAAAGATGACTTTGTAATTCTGCAGCAGAAGATTTAGCAATAAAAAGAAAACGAATAAATTCTCTATTTCCATTCCTCGCATACCCCTCCGCAATTTTTGCAATGT
>JAGGSX010000118.1 GCA_021158865.1 Thermoplasmata archaeon | reverse complement strand
ATAAAAATTGAAATTGCATATAATAACGAGGCGGGCTTTACATAGGTGTTGAATAGAGTAGAAAACAAGAAAGATGGAGAAAGCTTGTCTCATCTCCTTTCATAATATTGCAAAACTTGAAGAAACCAACAAGATTTTAAATCTTTCATATATTAAAACAAAATGAAAAAATTGAAGATTGATGAAAGCTATGTATATGTTGTTCCAGTAATACATGGTTTGGTTGAGGAGGGAAAAAAAGTTGAAAAAGCTTTTGATGAAGTTATACCAGAATGTATAGCAATTGGAATATCTCCAGAAGATATCGAAGCAATAAAAAATAAGGATGATGAAATACCTTCGCAATATGAACATTATCTCGTGAATTTATCTCATTATGGTAAAATCTCTATTCCTCCTTCTGATATAAAAATGGCTTACGAGATTTCTGTAACAAAAGGCATACCTTTACATGCAATAGATGTTGATGATGATGAATATGCAGATTTATTAATAAAAAATGTTTCAACCATATCTTTAATAAAATATTCAAGGAAAATTAAAAAACTTGGAAAAAAAATTTTTAAAGCCAGAGATGCAGAAGAATTTATTCACGAATGGGATGAATATATGACTTCTATAAAATCTTTTAAGAAAATAGAAGAGGCAAGAGAGGAAAAAATGGCTGAAAATGTTAAAGAATTATGCAAAAAATGTAAGAAAATGCTCGTTATAGTGCCAATGGAAAGATACGACGGCTTTATCGAAAGACTGGAAAGATATAAAAAATGATGGAATATTACATCCCATGAAAAGAAAAATAGTTATTATGGGCGCTGCCGGGCGGGATTTTCACAATTTTAATGTTTTTTATAGGGATAATGAAGAATATGAAGTTGTTGCTTTTACTGCTACCCAGATACCAAATATAGCTGGAAGAAAATATCCTCCCGAACTGGCAGGAAAGCTTTATCCAGAAGGAATTCCAATATATGAAGAAGAGAAATTGCCAGAAATAATTAAAGAGTATGACATAGATGAAGTGATTTTTTCTTACACGGATGTGCCTTACAACTCATTGATGAATAAAGGAGCTATAGTAAATGCTGCAGGAGCAGATTTTAAATTGTTGAGCCCAA
The DNA here is from genome assembly GCA_021158865.1 of Thermoplasmata archaeon. Lineage (GTDB taxonomy): Archaea > Thermoplasmatota > E2 > UBA202 > JdFR-43 > JAGGXW01. The sequence goes on along the minus strand of JAGGSX010000118.1, from coordinate 8,600 downwards.
AGCATACAATGATTAAATCAAAAAAACCAGTAATAGCTATCTGTGCCGTTAGGACAGGATGCGGAAAATCCCAGTTTTCAAGAAAAATATTTGAAATTTTATCCAAAAAAGTTAGAGTTGTTGCAGTTCGTCATCCAATGCCCTATGGCAATTTAGTTAAGCAACGTTGCCAAAGATTTGCAAGTTATGATGACTTGGATAAGCATGAATGCACAATTGAGGAAAGAGAGGAATATGAGCCATATATTGATATGAAGGGCATCATATATGCTGGAGTTGATTATCAGGAAATATTAAATGAGGCTGAAAATGAAGCAGATGTAATAATATGGGATGGAGGAAATAATGATTATCCATTTTATAAACCAGATTTGCATATAACTATTGCTGACCCCCATCGTGCTGGACATGAAATTAGCTATTATGCAGGAGAAATAAATGCAAGAATGGCAGACATTGTGATAATAAATAAAATTGATACTGCTGATGAAAAGAATATAGAAAAAGTTGAAAGAAATATAAGAAAAATAAATCCAAAAGCAAGGATATTGAAAGCTTCTTCACCCATTGAAATTGAAGGAAACATTGAAGGCAAGCGTGTTCTGGTTGTTGAAGATGGACCAACGATAACACATGGAGGTATGACTTATGGCGCAGCCACCATAGCAGCTCAACAGAATAAAGCTGAAATAATAGATGCAAAGAAATATGCTGTTGGCTCAATCATGGAAACATATAAGAAATATCCTCATCTTGAGAAAATCCTTCCCGCAATGGGATATGGAAATCAGCAAATAAAAGAATTGGAAGAAACAATAAATGCGGCTGATTGCGATGCCGTGCTGGCTGGCACTCCTATAGATTTGAGGCGTGTTGTGAATGTTAATAAACCAATAATAAGAGTGAGATATGGAGTTGGTAAAGATATAGAAAAAGAACTGGAAAACATTGTTGATGATTTTTTGCAAAAAAACAGGTAAATCATTTAAAATGGACATGCATTATAAATCATGATTGGAAAGCCACGTGGCACAAGAGATTTTTTGCCGGATGAAATGGCTAAAAGAAGGCAGATTGAATATGAAATAAAAAAAATTTTTGAAGGATATGGATATGAAGAGATTGCAACACCAACAATTGAATATCTTGATTTATTTACATTAAAATCAGGAGAGCAGATAATTGAAGAAATATATGCATTTGAGGATAAATCAGGAAGGAAAATTGCTTTACGCCCGGAACTTACTGCCCCTGTAATAAGAATGTATGTTGAAAAATTGCAGATGGAAGCAAAACCATTAAAATTCTATTATTTTGGAAATTGCTTTAGATATGATCGCCCTCAAAAAGCCCGTTATCGTGAATTCTGGCAATTTGGATGCGAGTTGATAGGAAGCAATAGAGTTGAAGCAATAGCAGAGCTTATTGCAATGGCTCATGATATTTTAAAAAGTATAGGATTAAAAAATATTGTCTTACGTATAGGAAATCTTGATATTCTACGCCGTTTTTTAGATGGAATAGGGGCAAATGATAAAGAAATGATGCGTTTGATTGATAAAAAAGATTTTGAAGGAATTGAAAAGAAGTTAAAAAAAGAAGATATGGATGAATTCAAAAAATTTATTGAAATAAGAGATATAAATGAAATTAATTTTAAAGAAGCTGAAAAAATGAAGGAAATTTTATCTTTGCTTGATGAATATTCCATTCCATATAATCTCGATTTATCAATTGCAAGGGGTTTAGATTATTACATTGGAACAGTTTTTGAAATTGATGCACCAAAACTTGGAGCGGAAAAACAGATTGCAGGCGGCGGCGAATACAATCTTGTTACATTGCTTGGAGGGAAGCATATTTCCACAGCTGGTTTTGCAATCGGATTTGATAGAATAATGATAGCACTTGAAATGGAAAATTATAAATTTTTTGAAGAAGATAAGCCAATTTATATTGCATATATAAATGGAATGCTGAAAGAAGCAATAAAAATTTCAAGATTGCTTAGGAAAAATGGAATAAAAGTTGAGATGGATTTAATGTCTCGTAATATATCAAAGTCATTGGACTATGCGAATAAAAAAGGGATGAAAAAAGCCATAATAATTGCTCCTGATGAATGGAAGAATGGCAAAGTTTTGATTAAGGATATGGAAAAAGGAGAACAAAAAGAGGCGGAAATAAAAAAGATTGCTGATGGATTATAACATCTGTATTAAAAAATATATAATTGGCTATTTATATATATGTGTTCCAGCTTTTTTATTTACTGCATCCCACGCTTTTTCTATAGAAGTTATTATTGCTTCTTTGCCCCCATTTTTCAAAAATCTTATGGCAGCCTTTATTTTTGGGCCCATTGAACCAGCTGGAAAATTTCCTTCCATATAATATTTCTCCATCTCTTTTAATGTAGCTTCCTCTATTTTTTCCTCATCGCTCCTGCCATAATTTAAATAAACATATTCCACATCTGTAAGAATTAGCAATGCATCAGCATTTATCTGACTTGCCAACTTTTCAGAAGCAAGGTCTTTGTCAATAACTGCATCAATACCAACAAGCATACCATTTTCAGCAACAACAGGGATGCCGCCGCCGCCCGCTGCAATGGCAATGCCACCATCTTCAATAATTTGCTTTATTATACCTGATTCAACGATTGAGATTGGTTCGGGAGAAGGAACAAGGATGCGATAGCCATCGCCATATTTTCCCATAATATAATTTTTTTTCATCTGCTCTGCTTCTTCCTTCCCATAGATTGGTCCAATTGGTTTTGTTGGATTTTTGAATGCTTCATCATTTTTATTTACCATAACCTGAGTTATAACTGTTGCAACATTTTTTTTAATTGCTTTCTTTTTTAATTCATTTGCAAGACATTGTTGTATCATATAGCCTATCTGCCCTTGACTTAAAGAAACGCATACGTGTAATGGCATTGGAGGAATGATATCTTTAGCAAATTTTTGCTGCAATAAAATTGCTCCAACCTGAGGACCATTTCCATGAGTTATGACAATGTCCCACCCATTTTCTATCATTTTTACAATTCCTGCCATACTGCTTTTTGTTGCATAAAATTGCTCTTCAATGCTTGCTTTCCGTTCTTTTCCTACGATTGCATTTCCTCCAAGGGCAACAACAGCTTTCATAATAGTAATATCTTTCCCATATATTAGTAATTTGAAAAATTTATAAAGGAATGCAATAGAAATTTGGAGAAAGTAATTCAATAAATTTTATACCCTCTTTTTTATTTCCAAGTGTGGATGAATATTTTAAAGAGATAGAAGAAAAAATAAAGAGTACATATAATGTTGCAGTTGCTGCAAGAAAAAAAGGATTTGACCCAAGACAACATGTAGAAATATCTTTTGCAAAAGATTTGGCTGAAAGAGTTGAAGAATTGGTTGGTCCAAAAGGTATTGCGAGAAAGATAAGAAAATATTTGAAAGAGAAAGGCAGAGAAGAAACTGCCATCCAAATAGCTGTTGAAATAGCTGAAAGTATGGAAGGAAGTTTTGCAAAAATTGTTGAACAATCTGTAAGGACGGGCTTAGCAATATTGACAGAAGGCGTTTTAGTTGCTCCGATAGAAGGCATATCGAAAGTAGAAATAGGAAAAAACAATGACGGAAGCCATTATGTGGATTTATATTTTGCAGGTCCAATAAGATCTGCTGGAGGAACTGGAGAAGCTATGAGCGTTTTAATTGCAGATGTTGTTAGAAGAAAAATAGGGATAGATAGATATAAGCCAACAGAAGATGAAGTGGAAAGGTATAAAGAAGAAATACCTTTATATGATAGGATATCCCATCTGCAATATCTACCATCTCCAGAAGAAATAGAAACAATTGTCAGAAATTGTCCTGTATGTATTAATGGAGAGGCAACAGAAGATAGAGAAGTTATGGGAAAAAGAGATTTACCGAGAATAAAAACAAATAAGATAAGGGGCGGTGCCTGCCTTGTTATAGCAGAAGGGCTGAGCCAAAAAGCTCCAAAAATTTTGAAGCATGTCTCTAACTTGGGACTAAAAGGATGGGGCTTTCTTGAAAAATTTTTACATGAAGGAAAAAAAGAGTTTGCTTTTAACAAGTATATTGAAGATTTGATTGCTGGACGGCCTGTTTTGAGCCATCCATCCCGTAAAGGTGGATTTCGATTGAGATATGGAAGATGCAGAACTTGTGGGCTGGCAGCAACTGCAATTCATCCATCAACCATGTATCTATTAAATGAATTCATTGCTATTGGAACTCAGTTGAAAACAGAAAAACCGGGCAAAGGAACCGTCGCAACTCCGTGTGATACAATAGATGCTCCAACAGTTCTCCTTGAAAATGGAGATTTCATTCAAGTTAAAAGCATAGAAGAAGCAAAAAAGATTAAAGGAAAGGTTAAAGAAATCATAGATCTGGGTGAAATATTAATCCCATTTGGCGAATTTGTGGAAAATAATGCAACTTTGCTTCAAGCAAGCTATTGCCATGAATGGTGGATTCAGGAATTGGAGGAAAAAGGTTTTCATTATGATGGCATACCAAATCCAAAGGAAGCTTTTGAAATTTCAGAAAAATATGATGTTCCATTACATCCCTTATATACATATTTCTGGCATGATGTTGGAAAAGAAGAGATATTTTATTTAAAAAAAGCTGTAAAAAATGCAATGTATAAAGATAAAAAAATTTATTTAGAAAAAGATAAAAAATTGAAGGAAATTTTGCTCAATCTTGGAATCTTACATTTTGAGAGAGATTATTACATAATTGAAAAGCCATACGCCTTAATAAAAAGTCTTGGGTTTGAAATTGAAAATGAAAAAATTATTGAAAAAAGGAATAGTAATAAAGAAGAAGCAATGGATATAATAAACGAGCTTGCTGGAATAAAAATAATGCCAAAAGCCCTCCATAGGATAGGAGCAAGGATGGGAAGACCCGAAAAAGCTGCTGCAAGAGAAATGAGAGCAAAACCCCATGTTCTCTTTCCTGTTGGTGAGGCTGGAGGAAGAGAAAGGCTCATAAATGTTGCCAATGAAATTGAAGCTGAAATTGGAGAAAGAAAATGTGAAAAATGTGGATATATAACATACAAAGTAAAATGTCCTAAATGCGGTAGCAATACATATTTTACAGGAAAAATAAAAAAATTCAAAATAAAGCCAAGCCATGAATTAAAAAAAGTTGGGGAAAAACTTGGCATAGAAATTCCAAAAAAAGTTAAAGGAGTTATAGGGCTTTCTTCTTCAAATAAAATACCAGAAACAATTGAAAAAGGTTTGATAAGGGCTAAACATGGAGTGCATGTCTTCAAAGATGGAACAGCCCGTTTTGATATGACAAATATTCCAATAACTCATTTCAAACCCTATGAGATAGGAACAAGTATAGAAAAACTCCATTCTTTAGGATATAGATATGATTGGGAGGGAAATCCTTTAAAAAAAGAAGACCAAATATGCGAGATAAAGCCCCAAGATATAATACCATCAAAAAAAGCAGGAGAATATTTACTGAAAGTTGCAAAATTCATTGATGAAATGCTGGAAAAATTATATGGAATGAAATCTTTTTACAATGCTAAAAAACCTGAAGATTTAATTGGCCATCTTGTCATAGGGCTATCACCCCATACATCAGCAGGAATAACAGGAAGAATAATCGGATTTATCGACGCCAATGTTTGCGCCGCCCACCCATTTTTCCACGCCGCCAAGCGCCGCAATTGTGATGGCGATGAGGATACAATCATGCTTTTGCTTGATGTTCTGATAAATTTTTCTTATGAATATATTCCAGAAAAAAGAGGGGGGAAAATGGACTTACCGATTGTCATTGCAACAAGAATAAATCCTGCAGAAATTGATAAAGAAGCTCTGAATATTGATTTGATGAGCCGATACCCATTAAAATTTTTTAGAGCGACAATGAAATATCCACATCCAAAAGAATTGGAAGATATGATGGATTTAGTTTCTTCAAGAATTGGAACTGGGATGGAATATAAAAATTTTGGATTCACACATGACACAAAAAACATAACGATGGCTCCAAAAACATCTGCATATAAATTATTGAAAAAAATGGAAGATAAATTGAATTCTCAGATGGAACTTGCAACAAAGATAAGAGCTGTTGATGAAGGTGATGTGGCAAGCAGGGTGATACAAACTCATTTTCTTCCAGATTTAATGGGGAATATGAGGGCATTTACAAGACAGCAATTTAGATGCATAAAATGCAACAAAAAGTTTAGAAGGATGCCACTAAGTGGGAAATGCCCCTATTGTGGAGGAAAAATAATTATGACTGTTCATGAGAAATCAATCAAAAAATATTTAGAACCGGCAAAAGAACTCATAAAAAAGTATGATATTCCAGAATATACAAAGCAAAGGATTATGCTATTTGAAAAATTTGTTAACTCATTGTTTCAAAATGATAAGGTTAAAGACACAACATTGCAAGATTTTTTGTAATTTTTTCAAATACTTCAAATTTATACCAATTTTATTTTTCCAAGTTCTGGCTCATAAATTATTCCCTTATCCATTAAAGAGGATATGGCTTCTTCTGCAATTTCTTTTTCAATTCCAATTTTTTGAGCTGCTTCTATAATCTTATCCCATTCCACACCCTCTTCAACCTGCATTTCATTTATTATTTCCAGCATCTTATCTTCTGCATCTCCAATATCTTTTCTTTCCTTCTTTTCACTTGTTATATATGATAAAGCTTCTCTAAGCAAAAATTCATAATGCTCTATATCAATATCTTTATAAAATTTTATTGCCTCTATGACGCCTTCCGCCACCCTGCTTGGATATCCCAATTGTTTAAGCTGTCTTATTGAAGGCATGTCCATGTTCATCGCATCTCTTATTGCATCAATTCTCATTTTCAAATTTTTTGAAGCCTGTAAAATCCAGTAGTCTCTTGTCATTGAATCAACATTTTTGATATTTTCAGCTCTTACAGAAAGATACAGTGTCCCCTCTTCTGGCTCATATATTCTTACTTTTCCGACAACAGCAACATAACTCGGGCTTTCCATATCTGAAAGAATTGTAGCAACTTCTGGATTAAATGGTTCGGCATATACATTATGTATTCCTGTTGGGTCTGCTATCCTCGCCCTCCATCTTATCCCCTCTTTTCCAATGTTTTCAACATCAGTAAGAACACCAACAATAAAAAGCCTGTTAACTTTAGCCCCTAAAGGAGTTATTACATATTTTGGTGCCTTCTCTTCCTTTCCGTGAATTACATGGTTTGCATCATTATATTCTGCAGCAAAAATTCTCCATGATGGCTCTCTCATTTTATCCACCCAGCTCCATCAAAATTTCTTCGACTTCTTCATTAATCAATGGTTTAACTTTTTCAACTTTTTTTGCAATTACCGATACAATGAAATCACTCTGTATTGAATCACCCAACACCCTAACAGGAGTTGCAAGAAGTTTATCAACTATCTCATCATAAATTATTCCGTAATCCATTGCTTCCTCTGCAACTTTCATAAAATCATCCATACTTTTTTCCATCAATGCTTCAGAATTTTTTCTATCAAATATAACATCTACAGCCCCTGTTCCATCATCAACCAAAGCCCTTATCCTGAAATCCGGCACACCATCTACTTGCCCATGTTCATCACAAATTCCCTCTCTGAGCCGCCTGCCGCATTTCGGGCATCTGAATATTATACCTGAATCATGCCTTATATCAAGTATAAGCCCTTCCATGAGTAAATCTATGCCGCCTCCTCTCTCTACCACTTTATACAACGGAATAACATAGGGCTCATATTTTATATCTTCATCAATCTTTTCAACTTCTGAATTTTCATCAAATATTAATTGGGGGGCGCCACGCCAACTTCTTACATATCCTCCTTTTATTTTTATTGCATTTCCTGCCTGCAAACCAAAATCTTTCCATGCTGTGAATGTTATCTTCCCTGTTTCATCTTCCAAAATGCCGGAATATAAAGTTTTTTTCTCTTCACCAATATTGACTTCTCTCGGCTCAATACTTACTATTTTTCCTCTAACTTCAACATTTGATTTGCCGGGACTTAAATCAATTATGTTATATTTCCTCGCTTCTCTTTTGACCAATTCTATATCTTCATCAATTTTTTCTATATTTGTCCATTCTGATAAACTAATGCGTGGCTGACCTTGCCACTCACTTGATGAAGCATTTTGTATTTTTACTACATCTCCCCTCTGCAAACCAAAATCTTTCCATGCTGTAAAAGGTATGACAGCTGTCTCATCTCCAAGCAAACCACGATAAATTTTTTTATTTTTTCCCTTAACTTCCACTTCCCTTTCTTCAATTGTGATTATTTTTGCAATTGTTGATATCCCCCTCTCGTTCATTTTAATGTCTTTGATTTTCTTTTCTTTTACTCCACTTCCATATTTCCTTATCAATGCATTTTTAGCCTGCTCCAATGGAACGCCATAATCTAAAAATTCTTTCAATTTTTTTTCAATTTCCTCTCTATCTGCTTCAACGCTATCCAAAATTTCTTCAATTACATTTTCAATATCCATCTTATCATACATAAAT
>JAGGSX010000204.1 GCA_021158865.1 Thermoplasmata archaeon | reverse complement strand
AAATATTGAAGCTGTATAAGGAGAGAGATAAAGCAGAGAAATTCATAAGAAATTTGAAGGAAGGAATAGAATTGCATCCCATAAGGCATTGGAATAAATGGTGTATCATAGGCATATTTTTCATATGTTTCCTCGCAAATTTTTTGATAAATTTGACAGAAATTTTAAGTAAAAATTCTCCTGTAAAAAATGTAAAAGTCCTCAAAAAATCGCTGATAAATTTGTCACTAACCATTGTTTATCCACCAAATGGCTTTCGTTTTCACATTTTGAGTAATGTTACACCCAAAATTTTGGCAATTTTTGGTGATTTTATATTGTTACGAAGACAAAAGCCTTAATTTTAGGTGGTAAAATGCAATAAAAATTGCAATTGGCAAATTATACAATGGCACTTTGCCAATTGAAAAATGGCAAAGTCAACTATTTAAATTTGCTTCTATTTTTTCATTTTATTTCTCCATCCATCAGTTTTACCATGCTGTTTGTAAAGCATAAGCAAAATAATTTCCTTACTCTAAATTTGGAGTGGACAACGCAATCATTAAATTTCTCTTACTATTTATCTAATGGTGATAAAATGGGAAAAATAGAAGAGGTTGAAATCGAAAAACCAGCAGATGTAAATTTCATTTTAGGGCAGAGCCATTTCATTAAAAGCATTGAGGATTTATATGAAGCGATGGCAACAAATGCGAAATGCAAATTTAGTATTGCCTTCTGTGAAGCTTCTGGCCCATGCTTGATAAGATATGACGGAAATGATGATGAAATGGTTAAAATAGCAATAAAAAATGCAGAAAGGATTTCAGCAGGACATTCATTCATAATTTTTATGAAAGATTGTTATCCAATAAATGTTCTAAATGCAATAAAAGGATTACAAGAAGTCTGCAATATATATGCAGCAAGTTCAAATCCAGCAAAAGTTATAATATATGAGACAAGTATTGGAAATGAAAAAGGAAGAGCAATCATTGGCATTGTAGATGGGTTTAAAAGTAAAGGAATTGAAAACGAAGAACATATAAAAGAAAGAAAGGAATTTTTGAGAAAAATAGGATATAAAAGATAAAATTTATATTTTATTCAGATTCTTTTCAAATCTTTTTAATTTTTTATCCATTTTTTTGATTAAAATGTTTGATATCTCTATTAGCAATTTTATGTATTCATTGGAAACATATAATTTTCCATCTTTACCAATAGGAACATCCATTTTTTCTGTGCTCAAAATTTCTGTTGTAACACGCCCATTAAATGCTTTAATAGAAGAATTTTTGAATCCACTTTGAATTGCTATGTTTAGCATAATTTTTGCACTTTTAATTGATATTGCCGATACATGAAAGATTGGAGGATGAACAAAAAACCATATTTCACCATTCTTTGCTTGTTTTATTGCATTGTATACATCCCCTTCATTTATTTCATGATGCCATTTTCCCAAAAATTTTGCTTTTCTTTTTTTCCCTGGAGAAGGCAATTCCATTACAACAATTCTACCAGAGCAACTGCTTGTTGTAAAAAAATCAGATTTTTCATTTATTTTTTTGATTATTGAAATCGCTTTTTTATCAACCTTGCTTTCATAAATTGCTTTTTCGAGAGATTTTAGAGCATTGTTTCTTTTATCAAAAAATTTCTTATTCAATTTTTTTGTTTCTCTACTAATCTGGGCTAATAAATTTTTTAACTCGCCTCTTCTTATTGCCATTGCTCCAAGTATTCCAATGATTAAACCTGCTATAGTGTCAGCAATTAAATCTGTCATTGTATCATACAGGCTAATTTGAGCAGCAGGTATGCCATGAGAAAAAATCTGATCGAAGGCAAATTCTGCTATTTCCCAAAGAGCACCAATTGCAATGGTAAATATTATTGTAAATAAAGCAAGCATTGCCAAATCCATGTGGATACGAATTGAAAAAGAATCAATAACATAAATTACAATAAGAGCAAAAAATGCAATAATTCCAGATGCAAAAAAATGTGCAAACTTGTCGTATAAAGGCAAGGAATATAAATGCAATACTCCGCCCCATATATGAAGAGATATTATAAAAACCAATAAAAATTCAATTATCCATGGAACAGAAAAATTGAAACTCTTTTTTAGTATTATTGGTGAAATTGAAAGAATAAAGCCAACAATGCATGCAAATGCCCATAATAAATCATGCTTATAAAAACTCCAAAATGCCATAAAAAGAAGAAATGCTTCAAATATACGTGATATGATTACCCCACTCTTCATGAATATATAACAAGACAAATATTAAAACACTGTTTTTATTCCAATTATTTAAGTTTTTCTAAAATGATAGAGGGGTTTATAGCAATAACACCATCAATTTTTTTAATGGCATTCAATATATCATTCAATTCCTTGCTATCTTTAGCCCATACATCAGCCATTATCATGTGCCCCCCTGATGTTATGGCAACGCATTTTACGGTATCCATTTCTGTAAGGCGGCATGCTATTTTTAGAAAGTGAGCGGGATTTGTATCTATGCCAACATGGGCTATGCTTTTATATCCAATTTTTTCAGGATTAATTTTTATTGTATATCCTTCTATAATTCCTTTTTCTTCAAGCTTTTTTATTCTTTTTCTAACCGCTGCTTCAGATACTCCTAACTTATTTGCTATTTTAGAATAACTTATTCTTGCATTTTTTGAAAGCATATCCAGTATTGTTTCATCTTTTTTGTCCATAGTTCGAATTTTAAACCAAATTATTATATATTCCGCATATATACCTCTTGTGGTATCATGGAAGGAGGGAGTTCATTTGTATATGTTACTATAATATTAACTCTGATATGGCTTGGGCTCATATATAACCCTAATTTATCTGCTGGTATGTTTGTAGAGGAATTTTTTGCTGGATTTGTCATTGCTTTAGGAACATCCTTTCTAACATATAAAAAATTCAAAGGGCTTGGAATAAAATATTTCAATCCTCGTAGGATAGCATATTTTATAGTATTTCTCATCGTTTTTTTAAAAGAGATGGTAAAAGCAAACTTGCATATGGCAAGAATTGTTTTATCTCCAAGCCTGCCGATTAACCCTGGTATAGTTGAAATAGAAACAAAATTAAGACAACCATCTGCAAAACTTTTTCTTGGAAATGCAATAACTCTGACACCAGGAACAATGACAATTGATTATGACGACAACAGAGCATATATTCATTGGGTTGACATAAAAAGTACAGAAATCAAAAAAGCAGGGGACATAATAAAAGGAAAATTTGAAAAATTACTGAGGGGGGTGTATTCTTGAATATTTATTTCTTTTATTTGATAATATCAATTCTTTCTCTTGCCATCGCTCTTGGCACATATAGATTGTTAAAGGGTCCAACTGCTTCTGATAGAGCTGTAGCTTTAGACGCCCTTACAAATATAACAACTGCCTTATTAGTTTTGATTGCTCTTCTATCTTCTCGTTTTATATATCTTGATGTTGCCCTTGTATATGCAATACTTGCTTTCATAGGTGTTGTAGCAATAGCACGCTATTTGGAGGGGGGATTATGATATGGCTTGAATACATTGGCATGATATTCATCCTTATAGGTTCTCTATTCTTTCTATTTGGAACAATTGGATTGGTGAGAATGCCAGACGTATATAACAGAATGCAAGCATCAACAAAAACAACCACGTTAGGCGTTTTATCATTTTTATTTGGAATTGGCTTAATTGAGTTATCATGGATGATTAAATTGCTGATAATAGCACTTTTTGTTGTTCTTACAGCTCCAGTAGGAGCGAGTGCATTGGCGAGAGCATCATACAACGCCGGTGTAAAATTATGGGAGAAGAGCATAATTGATAAATATAAGGAGAGAAAAAAATGATAGAATTTACAATAATAGCCTGGGTCATGTCATTTCTTGCTATTGCATCAGCATTATATGCCATTAAAACAAAAGATTTGCTGTCAGCAGCAATATCCATGGGTATTGCAAGTCTGGTTGTTTCCATAATGTTTTTGCTTTTACAAGCACCAGATGTTGCAATAACAGAAGCTTCTATTGGAGCCGGCTTGACAATGGCTGTATTTATTTATGCTATAGGTAAAACAGAGAGGTGGGAAGAATGAGGAAACAGGCTAGTGTAGTCATAACAGTAATTTTTTTCTTATCATTAACTTTTGCATTTTACCAAATTTCATCATCATACAATTATATGGAGAATAAATATGATTATACAAATCCAATAAATGAAAGTAGTGCAAATGAGAGTGTGCCCCAGCATTATATAAAAGACACAAAAAATGAGACTGGCGCAATCAATGTTGTTACTGCAATAGTTGTTGAATACCGTGGATTCGACACTCTTGGAGAGGTAACGGTGCTTTTCACAGCTGCGACAGGCGTAGGCTTCCTGCTATATAACCTTTATTCAAGGAAAAAAAACAAAAGAGAAGCTAACTTAATTTTGAGAGAAGGTTCAAAAATTGTTCTACCATTCGCATTGCTCACAGGCGCCTACATATTCATTCATGGTCACCTTACGCCAGGCGGCGGTTTTCCCGGCGGGTCTGTCATTGCTTCTGGCTTTTTGCTTATGATGCTTTCATATCCAAAATTTTTCATGAATGAAAAAAGATTATCGGTGCTGGAGAGCCTTGCTGGAATAACATTTGTTTTGATTGGATTGTTTGGCTTAATATTTGCAACATATTTCTTGCAGAATTATCTTAACCTTGGAAATGTTGGCTATTTAATTAGTGCTGGAATAATACCTCTAATATACATTGCAGTTGGATTTAAAGTTGGTTCAGAACTTGCATCTGTTATTCAGAATTTAAAGGAGGTGCAGGAATGAATGGAGTTATAATGGCTTCATATTTCACAGTCGCATCTCTATTGTCAATAGGACTATATGGAGTTATGACAAAAAGAAATCTGATGAAAATATTCATTTCTCTTTCAATCATGGATACAGGAGTCAATTTAATGCTTATAACCATTGGATACCTTCCAGGAGGGACAGCTCCAATAGAAAATGCAAATTTTGCGAAATATGTTGACCCTTTGCCACAGGCTTTGGTTTTAACAGCCATTGTTATTGGAGTATCTGTTACAGCTCTCGCTTTGGTATTGTTAATAAAATATCACTCAAAAAAAGGAACATTGGAATATAAAGGAGGGATGAAATGGTAGTGCATGCAGTATTGCTGATAGCAATTCCTTTGCTATCTGCATTTTTAATTCCTTTAATTAGGAAAATATCAAAATGGTTCACAATTTCAATACTAACATTGAATTCCATCTTTTCAATTTTAGTCCTTTTTGAAGTTTATAATAAAGGAATGATTTATGAAATAATAGCATTTTCCCCCCCAGTAGGAATTTATCTTGCAATTGATAATCTTTCTGCTCTGCTTGCCTTAATAATAAATGTATTTGGAGCGATAAATTTTGTTTCAACTTTAAAAGAAAAGAGTTTCAAGTTTCACATGCTTTACTTACTCGCCATAGCAGGTTCTACAGGAATTGTCATAACTGGAGATATATTTAATATGTTTGTATTTTTTGAAATAACTGCTGTTGCTTCTTATGCATTGGTTGCATCTAAAAAAAGCGAAAAGGCAGTGGAAGGAGCAATAAAATATATGATACTCGGTTCTCTTGGTTCGACATTCATATTGATGGGCATAGCTTTGATTTATAGCCAAATGAAAAGTTTGAATATATATGATATAGCAAATAGAATTTCAATGATGAATGAAAACATTAAATGGATATCATTTGCATTTCTTTTAACAGGTATAGGAGTTGAAGCAGAATTATTTCCATTAAATGGATGGGTTCCAGATGTTTATGAAGGAGCAAGTTCTGGCATAGCTTCATTGCTATCTTTTGGTCCATCTAAAGCAGCGATTTATGCAATAGCCCGCCTTCTGATAGTCATTTTCCCATCAATGCATACTTATGAGATTGCTTTATGGATTGGTGTGGCGACTCTTTTAATGGGCGAGATTGCAGCCTTTATGCAAACTGATGCAAAAAGAATGCTTGCTTATTCATCAATAGGACAGATGGGTCTTATTTTGATTGCATTCTCTTTAGTTAGTCAGGGAATAAGATATTCAATTCCGGCTTCATTTTTCCTTATAGTTAGCCATGCTTCAGCAAAATCATCTCTCTTCCTTCTAAGTCATAAAAATAAAATGGGAAGTGCATTGACAAAATATGGCGGTATAACAGCTGTATTGAGCCTTATAGGAATGCCTCCTCTTGCAGGCTTCTGGGGGAAATGGTATCTCTTTCTTGGCGCCGCCAGCGAAAAACTCTGGCTTGTCATAATTTTAATATTCTTTTCTGGAATAATTGAAGCTGCATATTTTGCAAGGTATTTGCATCGCAGCATTGGAGAAGAAAAGATGGAGGCAAGCTATGCTTACCCGATGGCTGTTCTTTCAACATTTTCTCTCGCATTTGGATTGCTTCCTTTTATTTATAAAATGGCTAACATGCATTTGTTAGGAGGTGTGTGAATGCTTGATATAATAATAGCTGAATTGTTGCTTGCGATATTAATAACATTTTTTGTTGGAAAAAAGCTTGCTGCTATAATAGCCTTCTTTATTTCTTTACTTCCTTTAGTTGCATTGCTTGATTGGGCAAGTATGTATGGATTTAAATTCATTTCTTTTGGGATTGAAAAATCAATGAATATTGCAATATCTGGAATAACATTACATCTCGCGATAACTCCATTATCATGGTTTTTTGGGATTATGATATTCTCTCTTTTCCCTGCAATAATGCTTTTCTCATATTCATTTTATGATAAAAACGATGGGTTTTATCCTTTCATGCTTTTGGCCTTGTTTTCATCTTTTGGAATATTACTTGCGAGAGATATGCTTACATTATTTCTATTCTGGGAAATGATGTCATGGTCTTCTTTCATCCTGATTTATAGAAATAAAGATAAAGAGGCTACAATAATTTATCTTGTATTTTCTACTTTATCAGCATTTTTAATAATATTTGGAATCTTGCTTTTGTATTCTCAAAATAATTCATTGTTATTTTCGGAAATTAATTTAACACCAAATTTGGAAACAGTTGTTGCAATAATTTCGATGATATCTGGATTTGCTGTTAAGGCGGCATTAATGCCATTGCATGTATGGGCTCCTGTAGTTTATTCAAAATCAGATGAACCATTTGTGGCTTTTCTCGCCGGTGGGCTTAGTAAGCTTGGTTACTATGGAATGTTTTTATTCATGTTTTCATTACCAGGAGCAAAAATAATGGAAGAATATTTTTCTCATATTTCTCCAAATTACATACTCGCCGTTATAGGAGCACTGTCAGCATTCATAGCAACAATAATAGCATTCATGCAAGATGACATAAGAAAGTTATTGGCTTATTCTTCAATAGGGCAACTTGGCTATATTGCAGTTGGGCTTGGAATTGGGAGTCAGTTGGCAATAACAGGAGCTTTATTTCAGGCTTTTAATCATGCATTTTTCAAAGCAGTTCTTTTCCTTGCTGCAGGTGCCGTAGCATATAGAACTGGCAAGTGGAAGATAAGTGAACTTGGAGGAGTTGCATATAAAATGCCCATTACTTTCACGATTGCATTGCTTTCAATATTCACACTTGCTGCAATTCCAATAACGAGCGGTTTTGCTGCAAAATGGCTTCTGTATGAAGCAGCCATAAAAGCAAAATACATATTTGTGGCGCCAATAATGCTCATTGCGGGCGTCGGCGCCTTCTTGTATTCATTTCGCATATTGTATGGTGTTTTTTTGGGAGGCAACAATCATCCAGATATTAAAGAAGCGCCAAAAAGCATGCTTGCAGCCATGTTTGTTTTGGTTTTGCCGATGATAATTTTTGTTATTTTTCCTGGATATGCGCTGGATATGATGAGTCGTGCTCTTTCAGATGCTGGCATTGCTTCCATTCCACATACGGTATTTACCATAAAAACAAGCCTTGCTTCATATAATGCAATAGCTGTTCTTATAACATTGATTGCTGCATTAATTCCAGCATTTTTAATTTATAAATCAAAACCTCATAGAATTGTTGATTTTAAAGATAATTATCTTGCAGGAGAAATTCCATCTAAATATGAAAACATTTCAATGCATGCAGCCCACAATTTTTATAAGCCTGTTGAAGATGTGATGAAACCATATTTTGAACCCGGAACAATAGAATATTATAAAGGAATTTATAAAGGATTAGCCATTTTATCAAATACATTGAGAAAAGTTTATACAGGTTTTACTCAGGATTATGCAATATATGTTGCAATATTCCTGCTTACGGTAATGGGGTGGTTGATATGGTTATAGATTTAATAATAAAAATTGCTATTCTTACTGGTTATGCAATAGCTGGAACAGCCATAGGCTTACTTTTCATGGGTATAGGAAGAAAGATTGTTGCGAGAGTTCATAATCGAGTTGGCCCTCCTTTTTATCAAAATTTTATAGATGTTGCAAAATTGTTGAGCAAAAAGACAAACATAAGCCATGGATGGATTTTTGACCTTGCATTACTTTTCTCAATATCCGGAATATTGCTAACTTTATTATTCCTTCCAATTGGAGGCGTAAAATTATTAAGCATGGATGGAGATGCTTTCCTCGTTTTATACCTGCTTGCCATACCATCTTTGGGATTTGCTCTCGGAGCAGGAGCAAGTGGAAATCCAAATGCTGGTATAGGGGTTATGAGAGCTTTGGTTATGCTGCTCTCTTATGAATTGCCATTTGTCATAACATTGATTGCATTGATGATATACTATGATACAACATCCATTGCAGGTATAGTTGAAAGTCAGCACAGCCAATGGGCAATATTCATTCCACCTTTTTTACTTGCTTCTGCTGTGGCAGATATGGCTTTACAGGGCATGCTGATGGAGCAACCATTTGATATTCCTATTGCACCTCACGAAATTGCCTCCGGTCCTATGGTTGAATTTGGAGGAAAATATCTTGGAAGCTTGATGATTTATAAAGCAATAAGCATAGTTGTTGAAACAACTTTCTTTGTCGATTTATTTTTTGGTGGTGGTGTCATAGCCCATGGAAAATTTTCAGGCATTGTGAATTTCATTTCATGGCTTGTTTTGATATTCATATTTTTTACTCTAGCCCTTTTAATAAATACTGCATTTCCTCGATTTAGGATAGAACAGGCATTTAAATTTTATTGGAAATATGAAACAATTCTGGCTACAATATCATTGATATGGGTATACTGGATGGTGATAACATGAAGTATGAAGATTGGAGTAAGATTGCAAGACTTGTGAGCAAGAAATCGATATGGATGGTTCATTTCTGCACAGGTTGTGGGGCAATAGAAATGCCACCTGTTATGACATCTCGTTATGATATGGAAAGGTTTGGAATGATATCAATGGCTACACCCCGTCAGGCTGATGTTTTGCTTGTAACAGGATATTTAACAGTAAAGACTTTAAAAAGAGTTGTTCAAGTATACGAACAGATGCAATCACCAAAATATGTTATTTCTTTTGGTTCATGCCCAATAAATGGTGGAATGTATTGGGATTCTTACAATACAATAAAACAGCTTGATAAATACCTGCCAGTAGATGTATATATAGCAGGATGCATGCCCCGCCCCGAAGGAATAATGAATGGTTTTCTCAAATTAATGAAACTCATTGATGAAGGAAAGGCAAGAGGATGGGAAAAATATGAGAAATATCATGAGAAATATAAAAGAAATCAGGAG
>JAGGSX010000180.1 GCA_021158865.1 Thermoplasmata archaeon | reverse complement strand
TGGGTATCCATGATTATCCTGCTAATGCATATTTTTCAAAAAATGTTACCGATGTTACTTGACAATACACAAAAGATAGTTTTTTTTAATCCTTTTTGTATGTATTATTATGAAGTTTATTCCAATAGCAATAATTCTCCTTTTAATAACACCGATTAATTATGATATCCATATAGAAGGGAACAGCGTTTACAAAAATGCATGCCGTTATAACATTCAGGGCTACATTTACGTGCATATTGAGGGCTCCCCGTATGAAAGAGGCTATCAGCATGGCTATCTTTTATATGCAGAAATAATTGATATGTTGTATAGATGGAGCAATATTATACATAATTGTCCCATAATAATAAAATATTTACCAACAGATGTTAACTCATCTCAATATGAAAAATTATCCCAGACATGGTGGAATTCATGTAGAACAAAAGCAATGAAAATTTTCTGGCCTTATTATCCAGAAGAGTATAAGGAAGAGATAAAAGGTATTGCAGATGGTGTGAAAGCAAGAGGAGAAAAATTTTATGGAAATGATATCACTTATGAAGATATTTTAACATTAAATGAAATGTATGAACTGATGACAATTTTAACAAATCCGATTAAAAGAGTCCATATTGCGAGGGATATATTTCATAGCATGGCTACAATATTTCCAATTCTCCAAGGAAAAGAAAATGAATTTTATTTTGATTTCAGCCCGAGTCAGCATTGCAATGGATTCGCTGCTGTTGGTAATGCTACTAAAGATGGAAATATTGTTATAAGCGATGCTGTGTGGTGCGGCGGGTGGTGGTATACATATTATATTGCCCAGAGATGGAATGTTATTCTGGACATATCACCAGATAAAGGGCATCGTTTGGTTATCGCTACATCGCCAGGCTATATATGGAGCGATGAGGATTACTGGCAAAATGATGTTGGATTGGCAATGATTGAAACAACTTTTATTCAAGGCTATTATAAATTAAAAGGAATGCCTCTTGCAATAAGAACAAGGATGGCAATTCAATATGGAAACAGTATAGATGATGTGATTGCTTACTTGCTTAAGGATAATACCGGCATTATGAATGCTCAATGGCTTATAGCAGATGAAAGAGCAAAAGAAATTGCATTACTTGAATTTGGTTTATATAATTATGCTGTTGAGAGAACAAAAAATGGATTTTTATGGAGTGCAAACAATCCCTTTAATTTTAGAGTAAGGAGGGAAATATTAGGATATGAATCTTTAAAAGCTCCTTTATTCAGACTCGCCCATTTATTGCTTAATGCAAATGGCTATCAATATTATACATTCTTTTACACGCCAAGCGATAGAGACATAAAATATGAAGAATTGGGTAAGAAATATTATGGAAGGATAGATTGCAATGTGGTTAAAAAAATTTTATCAACTCCTCCAATTTCTGATTTTACAACATGTATAGAAATAACAGATGGAAATTTAATAAAACAAAATGCATTATGGGGATTTTATGGAAATCCCAACTACGTATGGAATACATCTTCGTTAGCCAAATTGAAAGGAGTTAGAGATGTTCCTCCAGATGGATGGGTGAAAATATATTCTACGCCAGACAATTTCAAACCAAATTATGAGAAAGGAAATAAAAACAAAGGAACAAATGCCCAGCCATTGTGGAGTTATGAATTCAATAGCAATGAAAGCAATAACAATTATGATTATGCAAAACTTGCTGTCAGTCAAGGAAATTTATATGCTGCAGTTAAAAACATATTATATGAATTCAATGAAAATGGTAGCATGTTGTGGCAAAAAGATTTTGATGGCATCATAAATGAAATATATGGGGGAAAGGAAATTTATGTCCTTACAGATAATGCCAGTTATGCTATAAATGAAGGTAAAATTGAATGGCAGGGGCATGGAGGCAACAGTATTTTTGTAGGGAAAAATATATATATTGCATCCAAAGATGGCATTTATTGCAATGATGAAAAAATAATAAATGTAAGTGCAAACAATGTTGCATACAGCAATGGCAACCTTTATTTTTCTCATAACAACAGCATTTATTGTTACAATGGAAATATAAAATGGGAATTTAAAGCAAACTTGCCAATAACAGGAATAAGCATTAAAGATAAATTTATTTACGCATCTTCATGGGATGGAAATTTATATTGCTTAGATGAAGATGGCAAGTTAAAATGGACTTATACAGCAGGATGGGGAGTTGAAAAAGCAGTAATAAAAAATGATATATACTTTGCTTCTCTGGATGGAAATTTATATTGCTTAGATGAAGATGGCAAGTTAAAATGGACTTACAGCAGTAATGCTTCAATTCATGGTGGCATCGCTGTATACGGAGACTACATTTTCTTTGGAAGTGATGATGGAAGATTTTATGCTGTGAATAGAAGCAATGGAAATGCAGCATGGAGCTTCGCTCCTTCCTATGAAATGGATGGGCTATACAATTATATAACAACACCCATTCTTTCAAATGCTGTTGCATTCAACAAAAAAGTTTTTTTCAGCGCTGACGGAAAAATATTCTGCATGGATGCACAAACATTTGAAAAAGTAATCGCAAAACAAAAAGATAAAACAAATGTTGCAATAACAGGGATAATAGCAATAATAATATCACTTGCAATAATATCTTTTGTATCAATAAAAAAGATTAAAAAGATAAAAGAATAATTTCCACAAAAAATATAACATAGCCAGCTATCATGAATATGCTTCGCAGTCATTACAGCAGTGAGATTGGAGAAAAAGATTATGAAAAAAATATTACAATTGCAGGATGGGTTGAAGATATTCGCAATCTTGGTGGAATAGCATTTGCAGTTCTTAGAGATAAATATGGAAGAATGCAGATTACTGCAATTAAAAAAAATGATGAGCAATTATTCAAAAAATTTGTTTCATTAACAAGAGAAAGCGTGATAATGGCAGAAGGAAAATGCCAGAAAAATGAAAAAGTAATCAATGGATGGGAACTTTTATTGGATAAAATGGAAATTTTATCAATGGCAGCGGCGCCGCTTCCCATGGGCGTGGTGGATAAAGTGAATGTTGATTTTGATACAAGACTTGATAATAGAGTAATTGATTTGAGAAAAGATGAAAATAAAGCAATATTTGAAATAAGAGATGCATTCATAAAATACGCTTCCGAATATCTTGAGAAAAAAGGTTTTTTGAATGTTCATACTCCAAAAATAACGGCAATGTCATCTGAAGGAGGGACAGAAGTTTTTAAAATAAACTATTTTGGAAAGATAGCATATTTGGTTCAATCTCCCCAACTTTATAAACAGATGCTGATGGCTACAGGCTTTGATAGAGTTTATGAAATTGCATGGTATTTTAGAGCTGAAGAGCATGATACAACCCGCCATTTGAATGAATCGACTGCTGTGGACATAGAAATGGCTTTTATTGATAGCGAGAAAGATGTAATGAAAATTGCCGAGGAAATGACAGATTATGCTGTCGAAAGAATATTGGATGAAAATTCAAAACAACTTGATTTGCTCCATGTTTCACCAGATATGCCATCTTTACCATATAAAAGAATAAGATATGATGAAGTTGTAGAGATATTGCAAAAAGAAATGGATTTTAAATGGGGCGATGACATTGGAACAGATGAAGAAAATTTGCTTTCCAAAAATGTGGATGAAAAAATATATTTCATAGTAGATTTTCCTCTCGAAGCAAAACCCTTTTATGCAATGCCTCGGGGCAAATATGCAAGAGCTTTTGATTTGGAATTCAATGGCATGGAAATTTCATCAGGAGCACAGCGAATACACGACTATAAAATGCTTTTAAAAAGAATGGAGGAGCTTGAAATAAATACAAAAAATTTTGAAGAATATCTGAATGCATTTCGCTATGGAATGCCTCCTCACGGCGGCTTTGGTTATGGAATAGAGCGTTTCCTCATGAGATTTTTAAATCTAAAGAATATAAGAGAATGCATTTTATTTCCAAGAGATAGAAAAAGGCTTGTGCCATAAGCTTCTATGGGCACAAGTCGCGCTAAAAGCTGTTGGAAAACCTGAATTTGCCAGTTAGCTGCCTGAGAAATATCTTCAACTTGAATTTTCCAACGAAAATGGCAAAGTTGTTGGAAAAAGCTGCGACGAGATAAAAGACTAAAGATTTATAATGCCTGTCTTGATTAAAGCTCGGTGATAAAATACTCGATATAAAACAAAGATTTGCGTGCCAAAATGGAAGGATATACAAAATTGTGAGGTGATGAAATGGTGGAGGAATATTCAGACGAAAAACTGGAAGAAATCCTTGATGGGGTCTATGAATGGGGCGTTGAGTTTTCCAGAAGCAAGTATTTTGAAGAATTGACTGAGGAACAGAAACAGGAGTCAGAATTTGTGGTCATGTCTTTTACAGAATACATGTATTCCTACCACGGATTATCTCCTGAAGAATGGGATGAAGACGGACTTAAAGAATGCTGTTTATACACACTACCAAGAAAGGTTACTGCAGATGAATCTTATTTTGAGTCCATAGCACCAGTGTTATCCGTATTCTTTGCTTTTCTAAGCGAAAAGAACTTGTTGAAAAACGCCTCAAAGCTTATAAGAAAGGTTAAAAAAATTGATAGACAAATCGTAAGAAATGCAAGGGATCCGAGAAATTGGGGAATAGCAAAATCATTTCTCATGGCTGCAAAGGATGCGGGAGTTGATGTAACTAATGAGAAGGAGATGCAGAAATTCATGGCATTTTATAACAAGCAACAACTTGCAAAGTTAGAAAGAGATAAAAGTAAAACTTCCAAAACCAACTAAAAAATATAAGGATAAGAAGAAATGATACTTGCTTCACAGTAGCAGTAAGGATTGCAAGAAATGGCATTAGGAATGCTACTATATCATGCAGGATTGAGTTATAATAAAACTGCTATTTTCGAAGCCGGATTTAGAAATTTCTATAAAAATTTAAAAAATCCCGGCGCCCGGATTTGAACCGGGGACATGCGGATGTCTGCGGCGGCGGGTTATAGCCCAGTAAATGCAACTACAGTCCGCCGCTCTACCAGTCTGAGCTACGCCGGGTAAAAGAATATGTCCCACATTTTTTTAAATTTTTTGTATGTATTTGTGAAATGAGAAGAAGCTTAAAAAAATTTCAATAGGCTGTTATGATATGGATATCGAAAAACCAGAAAATGAGATGGATAAAATATTGAGCTATTCTTCTGAAAGTAGAGAAAGGAAAGAATTGTTAAAGAAGATTGAAGAAATGAAGAATAAAACAGAAGAAATTCCATTGATTATAAATGGAAAAGAAGTCAAAACTGATGAGATTTTTGAAGTCAGAGCCCCTCATAATCATGGCATAGTTCTTGCAAAAGCAAGTTTGGCTGGAGAAGAAGAGCTAAAAGAAGCCATTGAATCTTCTTTAAAAGCATGGGAAAAATGGTCTGATATGGACCCATATCACCACCTCACAATATTTAGAAAGGCTGCAGATTTGCTTGCCGGAAAATATAGAATTGAAAATATTGCTGCAATAATGATGAATCAGTCAAAAACACCTTTTGAAGCTGAAATTGATTTGGCAGAACTTGTTGATTTCTGGAGATTTAATGCATATTATGCTCTTTCCATATACAAACAACAGCCGAGCCAAGCGGAAGGAGAAATAAACAGATTTGACTGGCGCCTCTTGAAGGCTTTATTCTTGCTGTTCCTCCATTTAATTTTTATTCAATAGGTGGTAATCTTCCAACTGCTCCAGCAATGGTTGGAAATGTGGTTTTATGGAAACCCTCGAGAGCTGTAATATTTGCAAACTATTATATAATGAAAATTTTGATTCTTGCTGGCTTGCCTTCTGGCGTAATAAATTTTGTTCCATTTTCATCTAGGCATGCTGATGTTGTTATAAGCCATCCTTACTTTGCTGGATTGCATTTTACTGGTAGTTATGAAACGCTTACCAAATTATGGAAAAAATAGGAAGCAATGTTGAAAATTATAAAAATTTCCCTCGAATTGTTGGAGAAACAGGAGGAAAAGATTTCATATTTGTTCATAATTCTGCTGATGTTGATGAAATTGTTGCAAATATAATAAGAGGAGCATTTGAAAGTCAGGGACAGAAATGTTCTGCTGTTTCAAGAGTTTATATTCCAAGGAGCAATTGGGACAAAATAAAGAAAAGGATGATTGAGGAATTGCAAAAAGTTAGATATGGAAATATTGATGATTTTAACAATTTTATGGGGGCTGTAACAAGTGAAGAAGCATTCAAAAAAATAGTTTCTTATATTGAATATGCAAAAAATAGCGATGAGTATGAAATAATATATGGTGGAAATTATGATGATAGCAAGGGATGGTTTGTTGAACCTACTGGAATAATATCAAAAAATGCAAATGGCAGGTTAATGAAAGAAGAATTTTTTGGTCCAGTTGTAACCATATATATTTATGAAGATGAGAAATATGAAGAAATGCTTAATTTATGCGATGCTTCAACGCCTTATGGACTAACAGGAGCAATATTTGCAAAAGATAGAGAAGCAATTCAAAAAGCTGAAAAAATTTTGAGATATGCTGCTGGCAACTTTTATATAAATGACAGGCCAACGGGAGCGATTGTTGCAAGGCAGCCATTCGGCGGCGCCCGCTATTCGGGCACAAATGATAAAGCTGGCTCGTGGCTCAACTTATTGAGATGGATGAACCCAAGAGTAATAAAAGAAACAACGCTTCCAGCAAAAGAATGGAAGAGAGCATTCATGAAATAAAACATATCTATAAAAATAAATTGTAAATTATTTGCTAAAAAACATTCCTTTTGCACATTTTTTATAAGAAAATTTAACAGATAGTTATAAATAATGGCAATTCATTCACCTCTATGCTTGATAGCATTCCCTTATTGGCTGGAATTGTTGCCATAATTTTTGCTGGCATACTTGCATATTATGTTTCTAAAAAGCCGAGAGGAAATAAGAAAATGCAGGAAATATCTGATTATATTCATAAAGGAGCATTGGCTTTTCTTAAGGAAGAATATAAGGTCATATCCATATTTATTGTTGCGGTTGTTGCAATATTGTTGCTCATGAGTTATTATACAGATTTGCCATGGGAAACAAGCATTGCTTTCATTGTGGGAGCAATTTTTTCTGCTTTGGCTGGAAATATAGGAATGAGAGTGGCAACAAAAACAAATGCAAGAGCTGCTGAAGCAAGCAAAAAAGGCATAGTTAATGGCTTAATTGTTGCATTCTCTTCTGGCGCTGTCATGGGGCTTTCTGTTGTTGGGCTTGGCATAATTGGTGTTGGCTTATTTTATCTTGTTTATGGAAGCAGGGCAGCGGGCATTTTATTTGGTTTTGGTTTTGGAGCAAGCAGCATAGCTTTATTTGCAAGAGTTGGAGGTGGAATATACACAAAGTCTGCTGATATTGGAGCAGATTTGGTTGGAAAGATTGAGGCTGGCATACCAGAAGATGACCCTCGTAATCCCGCTGTCATAGCTGACAATGTTGGAGACAATGTTGGGGACGTTGCAGGAATGGGTGCTGACCTGTTCGAAAGTTATGTTGATTCAATAATATCTGGAATGAGTCTTGGATTAATTTTGTCGTATGCCTATGGGCAGATTTATCCAATGCTTATTGCATCTCTTGGAATATTTTCATCCATAATTGCAATGATTTTCGTTAAAGCCAAAAATCCTTATACAGCTCTAAGAAATGGACTATTTGGAGCAGCAACCATATTTGCCATTTTTTCGGGCGTGGCAACATACTGGCTTTTAAAAGAATTAAATCCATTTTATGCAATAATTGTTGGCTTGATAGATGGTGTCATAATTGGTCTATCAACAGAATACTATACATCCCACCAGAGAAAGCCAGCCCGCAGCATAGCGGAGGCGGCAAAAACAGGAGCAGCCACAAATATTTTGACAGGTATGTCAGTCGGAATGATGAGCACATTAATACCAATTATTTCCACAGCCATTGCAATGGTTCTTGCCTACGAGTTTGCAAGCTTTTATGGAATTGCTTTAGCCGCCATAGGAATGCTTTCAACACTTGGCATTTCTCTTGCAACCGATTGTTATGGTCCTGTAGCAGATAATGCAGCAGGCATATCTGAAATGGCTGGATTAGGGGATGAAATAAGAAAAAGAACAGAAGAACTTGATGCTGTAGGCAATACAACTGCTGCAATGGGAAAAGGATTTGCAATTGGCTCTGCTGCGATAACAGCTTTAGCATTGATATTCACATTTGTTAAAAAAGCTGAAGAACTTAATGTTAAAATGGATATTTCATTAACATCTCCATATCTCATGGCTGGATTATTCATTGGTGCAATGCTTCCTTTTATATTCTCAGCCCTTACTTTGGGAGCGGTTGGAAGGGCAGCAGAAAAAATGGTGAATGAAGTCAGAAGGCAATTCAAAGAATATAAAATTTTGGAAGGAAAAGGAAAACCAGATTATGAACAGTGCATAAGAATAGCAACAAAAGGTGCATTGAGAGAAATGATTCTGCCTTCTTTACTTGCTGTTGTTGTTCCAATAATTATCGGAATATGGAAAATAGAAGCATTGGTTGGATTACTTGCTGGAGCAACATCAACTGGCTTTTTGCTTGCAATATTTTTAGCCAATGCAGGCGGCGCTTGGGACAATGCTAAAAAGTATATTGAAGAAGGTAATCTCGGTGGCAAAGGAAGTTTCGCTCACAAGGCGGCTGTTGTTGGCGATACAGTTGGAGACCCATGCAAGGATACATCTGGTCCGTCTCTAAACATTCTAATAAAACTGATGTCTATAGTAAGCCTTGTATTCCTGCCAGTATTCATAAAATTCATTCATTGAAGTTTTCCATTCTTTTTATTATTTCATTGCATGGATAATTTAATATTGTATAGCCATTATTTCCTTTATAAATGAAATCTTCTCTCATTAATGTTTCAATAATTTTATCCGAGTTGTAAATTTTTATTCCATATTCCTCGCTTTTTATTTTTATCTGCTCCTCTATTTCTTTTTTTTCAGCATAAGCTCTATTTTTACATGCATTTGCTATGGAAAGTAAAACAATTCTCTCATTTTTTTTCAAGTTATCAATGCCACTTAACCATCCTTCCTGATTTGCTTCTCTAACATGCTCTGGTAATATTTCATCATTACCATTGTTTTCTGCAATCATTGATGCATTTCTAAGAATATCCATGGCTGTCCTCATGTGTCCAGGAGATTTTAAAGTTATATCGGCTATTAAAGAAAGAATGTCATCATTGTAGGCATCTCTCCTTATTGCTTCTCCAGCTCTGTAATCAACTATTTTTTTAATTTCATCCCATGTATAATAATTTAAACTAACAATTGCCTTATCTGCAAATGTGCTCCATATTGCATCATCACCGATAACCTGCCTCAAAATATTTGCAGACCTTGTTATTGCAATATATCTTATTTCTTTTCCACTCTCCTTCAAACGGGACAATGTATAAGAAAAATGTCTCAACTCGTCTGGAAGCATTCCATCTATCTCATCAAGTATTATTGTTCTTCCATCTTCAATTTCTTTCCATAAGGCAAGTGTTGTAAGCCCAGCAGTATGAAAATTCGGCTTAATCTGGTGGATAATTTCTTCAAGAATGCGATGCTCTGTCCTGTTTATATAGCAATTTATGTAAGCATCTATATGCTCACTTCCGCCAAAATGTTTTGCAAGCAATGTTTTCCCTGTGCCGATGCCGCCGCTTATGATTGCTCTGCCGCTTTTCATATACAAGCGTAAAGCTTTTATCTCATTTTCTCTGCACAATATTTTTTGTGGTATGTATGAAATATCAAGTTTTTTTGCATCCTTTAGAATCACAATATTATATCCATTCCTCTTTAATTATTTTTCTCAATCTTTCCAAAATCATTTAAAAAAATTTTTTTATTTTTGGAATATGCCCATTTTATCGAGATTTTATCTCCTTCTTTAAATTTCTGCATATCTTTTATCCTTTCATTC
>JAGGSX010000109.1 GCA_021158865.1 Thermoplasmata archaeon | reverse complement strand
AATGCACAATCTTTCAAGCATGGCTCCTTATCTCACAGCATATCACCATGGAATTGTTTTTGCTAACAGTAGCTTTTCATTTGCAGGGAATGAAAGTGTTGGCATAGACGGCGTTGCATATCCTGTTAAAAATGAATATTTAGTCAAGTCATGCAATGAACATGTTCTTTCAATACATGAGAAATTGAATGAAATTCTTTCAAAAATTTCTGGCATAGATAATCTGCATAACTTATGGCAATATTATGAAAAGAATCCAATTTATGTTGCAATAGTTGGAGACGCAACAATGATTCCAATGTATTACTATCATAATCCCGATAGTGCTTACATGCTTGGATGGGGCGTGCCGAGTGATTTTATTTATGGTGACATCGATCCCAACAAAAATGACATGGAAAATGATAGCTTTACATATTATCCAACAATGGAAAATGCTGTTGGCAGGGTTACAGGATATGATGCAGAAGATTGTTCAGCATTGATTGCAAGAACAATATTTTACAATGAAATAATAAATAAACTTGGAGATTGGAAAAACAATGCAACAGTTCAAACTGGCACGGGAATAGAGTTTCAAAAGATACCAGTTATAACTCCTCTTGTAAACATACTCAAAGGAGTGATAGGTTTTGGTCCTGTTAGAGACGAGCCTACAAAATTTCCAAGCGGGGAGAGCAAGTTTATAAATATGAGAATAAGCCATGATTTAATCACAGGGAAAATGAATGTCAAAAGCTGTTACAGACTTGATGCACAGCGTGAGGGAGTTATCTTAGAAAGAAATGGAGGAAAATGCCAGTTAAATAGCAATTATATATTTGCCTTTGACCATGGAACATATTATCTTTATGAAGCTGGAGATATGCTTGATTTCGATCAATTTGGAATGGGATTAAAAACTGGGCTATCAGGCAAGGGAAGTTATGATGTTCGTCATGTTGTAAATATGCCATACAATCCAAGCGTTGCATTCATAGAAAGCTGCTTGGTTGGAAAAATAGAAGGGTTGCCACCTGAAAATTGTTTATCTCAGGCATATATACATGCTGGAGTCAATGCTTTTATCGCATCAACACGTTATACAGCAGACCCCGGCTATTTAGAGCCGGGCTTAATATTCAAAGGATTTGGAGCCTATGGATACATAAATGCAACCATAAATTTGAAATTTCATAATGAATATCCAGATTTGCATTTTGGTTCTTTACTTGGAGAAAAAATTATTTTAAATTTATTGGAAAATGACAGCAGCATTGGAATGGCTCTAAGAAATGCAAAAAATGAATATTTGCCAGAGGATGCAAATTCCACATTTATGTGGACGCCGCCGCTATATTTCAGCGGCGACTGGAGCGAGAAAGTGAAATGGGGGCATGAAAATAAAGAAACAAGAGTGCTTGATAAAAAATATGTTTGCGTTCATGAATTTTTGCTTTATGGTGACCCAGCATTCAATCCATATCCTTAAGCAGTTGCCTTTGTTTTAAGGTCAACCACTCTACTTATAACCTTATTTAAATGGGGTGGCAAGCCCTTTATACTCACATCGAGGAAACCTCTTATGAGCAGTGATTTTGCCTCCTCTTCTTCTATGCCTCTCGCCATTAAATAATTAAGCTGTTCTTGTGCTATTTTTCCTATGGCAGCTTCATGCGATAAATCAACATTTTCAACGGTCGATTTTAACTCGGGAATTGTATGGATTATTCCATTTTTTATTATAAGTCCACTACATTCCATGTGCCCTTTTGAATTATTTGCATTTCCTTCTATTAAGCCGCGAGATATAACATTTGAATTATATGATATGATTCTGCTTATTATTTCTGCTTTAGCCCCTTCTCCATTCAATTTTGCTATGGCTCCGACATCAAATTTTGCTTTTTCTCTTGCATATAATATGGAATAAAATCTTGCTATTGCATTTTTATTTAAGATTGCAACTGGATATGAGTCAATCATTTTTGCAGGAGTTAAAGCAATATAATTTGAAACGAATGTTGAATTTTCATCAAGTATTGCTCCTGTTCTCGGATAAACTTCTGTTTCTTTTGCCCATCTATGAATCATTGTATATGTAAGATAGCTGTTTTTTTTCAGATAAAATTCTGTAACGCTGCTGTGCATTCCTTTTAAATCTGGCATGGATGTGCATCCTGAAATCATGTGTAATTTTGCATTTTCTTCTAAAACAACAACATTATGTAAAATCTGTTTGAAATTGTTGCTTTTTAAAAGAAAGGCAGTTTGAATTGGCAGCATTATTTCCATATTTGATGGCACTCTTATAAAATATCCTGTCTGTCCCTTTTCATAAGCAAGGCGTGTATATTTATCTTTATTTTTATCAACGACTTTAAAAAATAATTTTCCATATTTATCATGGGCGTCTTCTATTGGCATTATTTCTATTTTTTCTTTCTTTTTAATTCTTTTTACTTCATCATCTTCTACCAAAAATGAGGCGGCTCTCCCCATACTCTCATCAAAACCAACTTCTTTTAATTCATCCATTTAATCACCTTCTGCGCATGCTGAGCATTTTTCATAACCATACTTTTTTATTGTTTCTAAAACATCTCTTGGAGGACCCTTGCATATTATCTTTCCATCCATCATTACATGGGCAAGATTTGCATCTATAAAATCAAGAATATAGCCAGTATGAGTTATAATAACTGCTGACCTTTTCCTTTCAACTATTCTTTTGTTTTTTTCTAAAAGTTCATTTATAACTTTTGAAATTATGTATATATTTTCCATATCAACTCCAGATTCAGGTTCATCAAGCAATAGCAAGTCAGGTTGTTGAATGGCAATTTGCAAAATTTCACTTCTTTTTCTTTCACCTCCAGAAAAACCTTTGTTTATATCTCTATCAATATACTCTTCCATTCTCAACTCTTTAGCATATTTTTCTATATTTCCATCCAAATTTTCCAGCAACTTATTCATTTTTAAATTTATTTCAGGAGGACTTTGAAAAGCTATACCAATTCCCATTTTTGCTCTCTTCCATATTGGCTCATTTTTTATATCTCTTCCTTTAAAAATTATTTCTCCATCTGTAATTTTGTATGAGGGTAATCCCATTATCGCTGCCAGCAGGGTGGATTTTCCAGACCCATTGGGTCCGAATATGACATGCACCTCTCCTTTTCCAACCTCAAGATTAACCCCTTTCAAAATTTTCTTTCCGTCCGCTTCAATCCATGCATTTCTTACTTTTAGCATTGAAAGGAAATATCGTCAATTATATATATTTTTGGCTTTACCTAAATTTTTCCAAAGAAGGCATGTGTTGTGCTCCTCTCTTTTTTACAATAAAGCTTGCTGCTTTTATACCAAGCTGGCAATTTGTTGTTAAATCATACCCTTTCATGAATCCAGTCCAAAATGCTGCTTTGAAGGCATCTCCAGCTCCAGTTGGCTCTGCCGACTTTACAGGAATTGCAGGTATAATTTTTTTATTTTTATATATCATGCACCCTTTCTTTCCCAATGTAACTATGACCTCTTTTCCTTTAATCTTTGTAATCTCTTCCAACTTTTTCAATTCAAATTCATTGCAGAATACTATATCAGCCATTTCCGTAAGATGCTGCAATTCTTCTTTTTTGTATCTATGCCAGTCCTGACCCGGTTCAAAAGCAATGAATTTTGCTCTTTCTGCCATTTTTATTGCTGCCTTTGGATGGGAAGGAGCTATATGCAGATATTCAGATTTTATAGCCCTTATTTTATCCATATCCTCAGATGCCCCCCAATAAAAATATGTTGTTTGCATTCCACC
Source organism: Thermoplasmata archaeon (assembly GCA_021158865.1). Lineage (GTDB taxonomy): Archaea > Thermoplasmatota > E2 > UBA202 > JdFR-43 > JAGGXW01. The sequence continues at coordinate 6,244 of JAGGSX010000109.1, read as the reverse complement.
GGAATTGAATATATAAGCTCTTGCCAATTTTTTCCTGCTTTTATAAATGTGCAGTCTTATACCTTTTTTTATCAGATAATTTTCATATCTATTTGCATCTCTTCCAATAGAAGAAATTATCCTGCATTTTCCTCCAAGCATGGAAATGCCATGGCATATATTGGCTGCGCCGCCGCCATAATGGCGTGTGTATTTTTCAATATATGTAGAATAGCCCTTTTCTGGATAAAATGGAATATCAAATATGTAGTCGTAGGCAATATGTCCGAGCACATTTATTTCTTTCATAGCTGAATTATGAATACGCTAACGCTATCTTCTGCCTGCTTTCCTTTATTCCCGTAGCCAATGACTTTTATTTCATGTGAGCCGAAAGCAAATCCATTCCATAGCCATTGATAAGGCGGCTCATCATCTGTATATTTTAATTCATTGTCAACATAAAATTCAATTCTATTAACATTATAACCAGAGACATTGACTGTTATCTTTCCTATGACTAAAGCTTTTTTAAAATTGGTTGGCATCACCGCTTTATCATTTATATATAGAAATCCTCCTTCGGGATTTTTTATTATTACAACAGGATTATTTGATTCATTTCCATATCCTCCTATTTTAAGAGTTGGGTCTCCAAATAACAACCATTCTTCTACAGTTTTATAATCATAAACGCTGTTCATCATCTGCCATGTCAGATAATTTTCTATTGATTTATCAAATATATCTCCAGCATACATGCCTTTATCAAAATTTCTGCATAATCTCACATCCATATAGCCAGATAAACCATTGGTGCAGTAGCTGCCGTCATATCCCCACGAAAGACCTGTTGTAGCCATTGATGCTATGGCTCCTTTTCCTCCAATTCCAACTAACTTCCATGCAAGGCAAGTCCCTTTATCAAATTGTCCTGTATCGCATGCATTTAATATCACTACAGGCATTTTATTTCCATTTGAAAAAAGATACACATCTGTTATATCAAATCCAATCCATTTATTAAAATCGCCGGGCGGATGCGTCGCCCAGCTGAGCCTGTTGCCATGTCCAGCAAAATTGAATAAAATCCCTCCTTTACTAAATTCTTCTATAATCCTGCTCTCGGAAAGGTCTCCATTGGAAGCATAAATTTTTGTTATATTATATCTTCCTCCTAAATTAAAGAAGGCTGTATCTTTTGTTTTCTCTCCTTCATATACATTTCCATTATCATCATCAGTATCACCTCCAAATCCAACAACATGATTTGTCCAATCCATACCAGCAGGATTATTTTCATATTCTATAATTTTATCTATCACATCTGTAAGTTCTTTTTCTGTAGCGCATGCAAGTCTTCCAACATAAACATCTGGATATAAATCAATGCTGTCGGTCTTTCCATTATAATTATACTCTCCATATACTCCATCTCCATTGCTGTCCCATGAAGAAAATTTTCCATCGCTACCGTATATATCAGCATAATACAAATCAGATACGAATTGTGATTCCTTTTTATCATAGGCATGGGAATATCTTACCGGGAATTTTGATGCCGAGCCGACGAGCAGAACATATTTTATGCCCCACTGCTCTATTGCATTTTTAATGAAATATTTCACTTTTTCAGCATCATCACGGCCATTCATTTGCAGGCATTCACTCAATCCAGCCAACTTTGTTTTTATTCCATGCTGTTCTTTTTCATTCACCAATGGTTGCAATGCATTCAACCATGAATCAGGAGCAATTATGAGTAAATCATAGGCATCGTTATCAAAAATATTTTTTCCTTTTTCGTAACTTATTTCAATATTGAAATTGCTCGCATATTTTATTTTATTTTCAACAGCATTATAGCGATATGGATAAAGATAGATATTTAGAAACAAAACATGCTTTCCATTTTTCAAGCCAACTCCAATTTTATAATCAAACCATTTAGAAGGATAAAATTCATCTTTGCTATATATGCTTCCTTCATAAACATTTTCTTTTTTGCCTATAGAGGGTTGTGGAGCTGGCTTTATTTTATACTTTAATCCAATTTTTTTTACATTAATTTCTTCAACATCTATGCTTTTTATTTTTGTTCCAGCTGGGAATATATAGCTTTTCACTTTATATGGTAGCATTGGATAATGCGGCTTTATAATATGACTTCCAGATATAACACAATATCCATCTACATAAGAAATGTCATTGTTTTCATGGCTTTTGTCAGGGCTGGACTTTATTCCTGCTATACCCAACACTAATATTATCGTGAAAATTACTGCTATCTTGTGTTTCATACAATGAATTTTTTTCTTTTACTTAAATCTTTGCTTCCATTCTTTCAAGCCTTTGTGCTATTCTCGCAAGAGAAGATAGCCTGTTATGAGAAAAGACTTCAGCTATCTCCTTTCCAAGTATAAAAATTGCCTTTTTGTGAGCATTTTTGGATTTGTGGATATGATGTGGGTAAACACCAAGTTGCTCATATTCTTTAAAAGCTCCATTTACATCCATACGCTTCTGTATTTCTTCCTTTATCTGCACAAACAGTGTGTGCAGCTGGATTAATTCTTCTTTTTGCATCCCCCTAACACCCCTCCATAACTATATATATAAGTTGTTTTTAAAGTTTTCTATTGTGTCTCATTTACCCCCATGCAATGTTTCTCGGGTTCGAATTTCAACAAATATTGGCGCCGCCAGTGGCAGCCCAGATACTATTGCTGTGCCTACTGGCAAACGCTGTATTTCATCTATGGCAGCATTGTTTAATCCTTCCACGCCCGAAACTATTGCTTTTACATCATTTGGATTCGTTGTTTTTAAAATTATATGGGTATTGCATTGGGAGATAACATTTTTATCAACTCTTGCCGGTCTTTGAGTTACTACTGCCAGCCCAATTCCAAATTTTCTTCCTTCAGTTGCTATCATTTTTATTATATTGCCAGCCATACTTTTTCCTTCTCCTCTCTCGGGACAAAAGCGGTGGGCTTCTTCAATAACAATAAGCAATGGTGGAATATTCTCGTTTCTTCTCTCATTGAATAGCTTATTCAAAAGCTGTGAAACAAGTATTTCCTGAATATATGGTGGACTACCCCTCAAGTTTATTATTGAGCATTTTCCCTTTTTTACGATTTCATTCAATGGCGTAAAATTTGGAGAAAAAATCTGGGTCGAGTAAATTTGTTCTAATTGTGGCAACAAATTCCATTTTGCATTGCTTTTTGCTTCTTTTATCAATTCAATTATGTCTCTGAGTAAATAAACCCTTCTTTCCTTTGCTTTTTTAAATGCTTCATATAATATTCCACGCTGTAAAGGAGTTGCTTTTGGAACAAGATTTAATAAATCTTGGAAAGATAGATTTATCTCATCCAAAAAAATTGGAATTGCATCTCTATTTTTTGCACATAATGGAGAAAATTCAGAAACATTTTTTAAATAGCTTTTTGGCTTTATGCCAAATTTTGGCATGTATTTCATTTCATTTTTTTCTAAATTTGGATGTCGTAGAGAGACATATTCTCCATGCGGGTCGATAATAACAACAGGAATTTTATTTTTTATCATTTCTTCAATTATTACAGCCATGGTGTAGCTTTTTCCACTCCCGCTTTTTGCAAGTATGCATATATGTTTGTAAAGAATTTCTGGTGATAAAAAAATTTTCATATTTGTATCTTTGAGCAAGCCAACATAAATTCCTTTTTCTTCTATTCCAAGTATTTTTCTTATAGCATCATAGCTCGCCTGCCATACCGTGCTTCCTATCTTAAAGGGGCTCCTTGACATATATTTTCTATTCATATAGCCAACTATTTCCGCCTCTCCAAATATTCCATTTTTTTGCTGCCTTACTTCTCTAACCTGAGCCAGAGCAAGTCCATTATGCTCCACGCATACATAATCAAATTTTTTAACTTCTTTTAAAACAGAAAAAGTGAAGGATGAAGTTGTGCTACTTATTACTTCTCCTATTGCTTCCATTATCCTATATACCTTAAATCTTCCCTTTCTTCTTTCTCTGCAGCCTTTTCCATCTTCTTAATTCTTTCCGTAATTCTTCTGACTTCTTCAGCCTTCTTTTCAAGTTTTGAAAAACTTATTTTTATTCCAAGCAATTCAGTAAGAATTTTTATGACCTCCCTTGCGCTATTTGGGTCAACTATATAGCCAGATGTTTCTCCCATCAAGCAAGCCCCTTTCATTCCTCGAAGCATACCCAAGCCAAGGAGCAATCCGGAGGCGCCGATTATGCCACCTCCTGGCTCGTCCTTGAAATCAACCCCATGCTTTTTTAATTCTTCCACAATCTCAGGATGTGTTGCAGCTCCAGTAACCTTTGGTTTTTCTATTTGGAGACCGGTTCCATATCCCCCGAGAGTATAGATCATTTTTGTCCCATATTTTTGTGCTATATCAAGAACTGCTTCTGCAATCATGTATTGCCCGGCTGACGATAATGCCTGATAGTCGCCAACTAAAATTATCAATTGCTTCTCTTTCTTCTTCCAGTAATACAATTCATTTTTAACAAGTTTTATTGTTCCATCTTCATTTATTAAAACCTGTGGTGGAAAATCATTTGAATATATTTCAGCAAATTTCTTTGCTTTTATTTCATCTATTAGATGCTCCGCTGCAAGCTTTCCAACATTACCAACGCCCGGTAATCCTTCAATTAATATTGGCTCATTTAATTTTGGCTTTTTTAAATGAACAACGCTTGCATATTTAATACGAAATTCTTCTACCATTTCATTTCCTCCTTCTTTAACATTCTCCTATATTTTCCATATCTATCCTGTGGAGAAAATCTTGGTGGCTCTTTTTTTATAGTTTTTTCTCCACATACAGGGCAAATATCCTTTAAAGTATATCTTTTGCATTTATAACAGTATTTCATTTTATTTCCCTTTTAAAGTTTGCTGTTCCTCCATGTTTTTTGATGTATTCAATGCCCTTTTCAACCTGCTGTTTCATTATCTTCTCTGCTTTTTTGTAATCCGGAGCTGTAACTTCAATTCTATAAATGGGAGCAGAAACATATTTAACTTCAACATCAACATCATCAAATTTTCCTTCTATTTTTTTCAATGCTTTCTTTATATGCTTTATTCCATCTGGCAGTAAACAACTCATTTCAACATATCCAGAAATTTCAATGTATGGTATTATTATATTGCTTTTTGCAACATCAACAAATGCATCAATCCATTCTCCTTCAAAACCTTCTTCATATAAGACATTTTCATCTCTAACAGATTCTTCAAATGCAGTATAAAGATTTCCAAATTTTTCTATCAACAAATTTCCAAATTTTTCATAGCATTGCTCCTTGTTTAAACCAATCTTTTCTCCAACCATTTCAAGGAGTTTATCAGCCTTTTGTTCATTTTTCCATTCCTGAATTTTCTCCCTTTTTTGATGTTCATTTACTCGCTTTAAAGATAAATCGACATAACCCTTAGAAGGGTCTACATCCATCACCCTGCATACAATTCTTTGTCCTTCTCTTACATGGTCTCTTATATTCTTAACCCATCCAGCAGCCACTTCTTTTATGTGAATAAATCCTCTCTTATCTGGATATTCTTCAAGTCTCACAAAAGCCCCAAATCCTTTTGCTTTGGTCACAGTGCATATAACAAGCTCTCCTTTTTCAGGAACATCTCTAACCATGACTCAATTCCTCTAAAATTTCTCCTTTTATTTTTGCCAGCCCGCCCGTCGGCTCCGCCACCACGCCGCCGCAAACCTGACAATTTACAACCATGCTTGCCCTGCTGAAAACTATCTGCTGGTTCCCGCAGTCTTTACACCTTACTCTATAAAATGATGATGCCATATTATCTCTTTATTTCAAATTTTTTGGCTCTTATACCTTTTTTTTGATGAGCTTTCCCACACACCTTGCATCTATATCTCAGGAAAACTCTCTTTGTCGGCTTTTCTCTTCCTTCTGGCTTTGGTCTTGGATAACCCCTATAACCAGCAGTAACCCTTCTAAACCGACGCTGCCCCCATTTTAATTCAGATGCTCTTTTTTTCTTCACCTTCTCTATTACATGCTCTGTATGGGTGTGGCAGTAGGGACAGTAAGTTTTTATTGTAGGCGGTCTAATCATGAAATGGTAATAAACAAATATATATAAAAATGTATGGCTTATTTTGCTGTGTTTCATAACTTTTATAAGTTCATATCTTTCCTATCTGGAGATGGAATACAAAAAGAAATATATAACCAAATGTAACA
>JAGGSX010000002.1 GCA_021158865.1 Thermoplasmata archaeon | reverse complement strand
AAATTTAATAAATGGCAAGGTGATTACAATGTAAGGAGGAATTTTAACATAGGTGCATCTGCCTATGCTTATTTTATTGGAAAATTAATTATATTTATTCTATTTAACTTTTTATGAAAATATTATTCCTTCATACTGACTATATTGAATATGAAGTGAAAGAAAAGGCAATAGATGGGGCAGAAGAACCAAAATTGAATAGGGATGGAATGAAAGAAGCTCTCGTTGCATTTATTTCCGTAGAAAAAGATGACACACATAAAGCAGGAGTAGATGAAATAAAAAAGATTGCTTCCATGGTAAATGCAAAAAACATAATGCTTTATCCTTATGCTCACCTCTCATCAAGTCTTGCTTCTCCAGAAAATGCAATAGATGTACTTAAAAAAATGGAAAAAGAATTAAAAAAAGAATATAATATCAAAAGAGCGCCTTTTGGCTGGTATAAGGCATTCAAATTAAGTTGCAAAGGGCATCCATTGGCAGAATTATCAAGAGAGGTAAAAGAAGAGGAGGAAAAAGTTGCAGAGGAAATCACATCTCGTTGGTATGTTCTAACTCCCGATGGAAATTTAATTGAAGCAAATAAATTTGATTTTAAAGGGTATGACGAATTAAAAAAATTTTATGAATATGAAGCATTTGGAAGCAGGAAATCCGATATAAAGCCAGCTCATATAAAATTAATGCAGGATTTAGAACTCGTTGATTATGAAGATGGTTCAGATTATGGAAATATGAGATGGTATCCAAAAGGTTATTTAATAAAAAGATTACTCGAAGAAAAAGTGGAAGAAATGTGCTTGAATGCAGGAGCGATGGAAGTTGAAACACCAATTATGTATGATGTAAATCATCCCTCTCTGAGTAAATATTTAGAGAAGTTTCCAGCCCGTCAATACAGGATTAAAGGAGATAAAGGAAAAGAATTTTTCTTGAGATTCGCTGCATGCTTTGGGCAATATCTAATGGCTAAGGACATGATAATATCTTATAAAAATCTCCCTCTCCGACTTTTTGAAATTGCAAAATCTTTTAGAAAAGAACAGCATGGAGAACTTTCTGGAATTAAAAGATTGAGAGCATTTACAATGCCGGATATGCATACTTTGTGCAGAAATGAAGAACAAGCTCTGAATGAATTTAAAAGACAGTTTTTGCTTGCTTTAAAATGGAAAGAAATAATGGGAATAGAGGGAGAGATTGCAATAAGATTTGTCAAAGATTTTTTTGAAAAAAATAGAAATTTTGCATTGGAACTTGTTAAATTGGTTGGAAAACCTGTATTGGTGGAGATGTGGGATAAAAGATATTTTTATTTTATAATGAAATTTGAGATAAACATGAATGATTCTGTTGGAAAATCTTTTGCGCTATCAACTGTCCAAATAGATGTTGAGAATCCTGAAGCATTCAACATCACATATATCGATGAAGATGGAAGCAAAAAATATCCTTATTTGCTCCATGCTTCTATATCTGGCGGAATCGACAGATGCGTCTGCGCCCTGCTGGAAAATGAGGCAAAAAAGATGAAAGATGGCAAAAAAGGAATGTTACCATTCTGGCTTTCTCCAACGCAGGTTAGATTGATTCCTGTTAGCGATGAATATATAAATGAATGTATGGAAATTGCGAATAAAATAAAAGCTCGAGTAGATATAGATGATAGAGATTTAAGCGTTTCCAAAAAAATAATGGAGGCTGAGAAAGAGTGGGTTCCAATAATAATTGTTTATGGAGAAAAGGAAAGAAAAGGAAAATTTTTGCCGAGATGCAGATTTGAATGTAATGGAGAATTTGATTTAGTAAAATTGAATGAATTGATTGAGAAAAAAATGACGAATAAGCCATTCAGAAGGTTGCCATTGCCTGCTTTATTGAGTATAAGACCAAGGTTTAAATAATCATTTTTTTATAGATACTGCCACAAGACATATCGCAATTACTGCAAGGAAAGCAGGTATTATCATTTGCATCATCATCAATAAAAATGAAACTTTTTTCGCTTCATTTGCCATCTCATTTATTGAATTTTCATCCATCTGATAATATAAATCTAAAACCATTACTTTATTTCCAGATAACTTCTCAATCATTAACTTTTGTTGTTTCGCTGAATAAATATTTTTATTTAAGTTGGGTGTCTTTAAACTCAAGTTCATAACTTCTGCATCTTTATCTGACAATTTTATCAATCCGGCAAACTGAAGAACATTTTCTTTTGCGTTTTCGATTGTGTCTTTAGAGAATGATAGACTGAGCCTGTATACATCTATCCAGAATAGTCCTCTTATTCCAATTAAAGCTTCGAGAGGATTTATTTTTTTAACAGATTCTTTCTGCATATCTATTACAACTCCTGTAGTAGGCTCTACCCAGTATTTTGTTTTTGTTATATACCTTACATTTTGTTCTATACTTGGTGTAGAATCATATAAAATCCTATCCTCATCTGTTTCAAATAAATATGTATGAATACCTTCATGGTCTTCTTCTCTTACAAAGTTAATCATGGAAGGAGCATTTATCTCTGTATTCCACATAATATAATACTTCTTTTCCACTCCTACTGGAAATGTATATAACCCATTTCTTTCCATATCCCCATAATTTTTTGCTTCTTCGGCAGTATCTGCATAAACTCCATGCCACTCTTTTTTACAAGCCATATCTATTTTATCTCCAGATTTTCTATCATAAGTTGTTGTATTGTCTTCAATAAGTAAAACTTTTTTTCCATTCTCCCAATAAACATTTTTTACTTCTATGTTTCTATCCATTTCTATATTTTTCTTTTTTTGAGAAATTATCCATAGGCTCCCATCCATCTTCAAATTTCCCTTAAAATTTTCTGGTATTGTGTGCAAATTTGGAAAAGAACCAATTACTTTTGAATTTTTTTCAACACTGACAATATAGCCTGTTGAAGGCTCTACCAAATAATTTGTTGTGCCCTTATAATATAAATCTATAAATCTATCGCTTATTCCCTCTATTGATTCCTTTCCCATGTAATGGTTATTAACATTTTGTTTAAATTTGTATAAAACCATATCACCCAAATTTTCTTCTCCTTCATAGGTTGCAATTGAAGAATTTTTTATATCAGGATTCCATAATTCATAGTCCTGTTTTTTTATTCCAACAGGAAATGTCATCAATCCTTTCTTATTGCTCAACACTGGCAAATATTCCATTGTATAAGGATTGACTGCATCTTTGGAAACGTTGCATAATTCCTCTATTTTTCCATTTTCATCTGTAGCATTAACTTCATTCAAAATTATATAATATGAAGGGGTAATATTCTCAACACACATATGATTTTTTAAAGAAATATTGTGCATTTCATATTTTCCATTGGAAGAATCCATCATTTTCAATTTTCCTTTCAAAATTACTGTTGTGTTAAGATTTGAAGGTATTTTATGCAAGTCTGGAAAGTCAGCATATTCTTTCATACGCTTATGCAAATCAATTATTGTTCCTGTATCAATGTCTGCCCATGCAGTTATTTCTCCAGTATAATACATTTTCACTTCTGGCAGTTGAGGAAGGTTCCCCACATAAATATTACTCTGATTGCCATAGAATTTATATGTTTTTATCCCTCCTTTTTCTTCTTTTCCAATATAATAGGCAGTTGAAACCGCTTTTTCTGGAGGTATATAACCATTTTTACATGCATCATCTAAATCGCTATTCCATATAACATAATTTTTCTTTTTTATACCAACCGGAAATATCCAGTTTCCAAGCCTGTCCAAATCTCCATATCCTTTGACATTTGCAGCAGTTTTTTCATCAATGCCATAAATTTTCGTCATCCTAAAATCCTTCAATTCCTCCCCAGTTTTTTTATCTTTCATGGTTATATCTTCCCTTACAACAAGCACATTTCCATGTTTTTCAAGGGCTTTTATATGTCTCAATATTTCAACATCTTTATATTCCATTTCCATATTGCTCATATTCATCATTCCAAGCTTGCCCTCATAATATATAACTTTATCCGTATTGCTTGGCAATTTTTTCATGGATGGAACAACATAAAAGGAAAGTGATGGCGATGCTATGAAAAAGACAGCGGCAGCAGCCAGCATAACATTTTTCATATTCATGAGCAAATATTCTCCAGCTATTTAAGAAAGTTTCGTATAATGAAGTTGCATCGGAAAGTTTTATTAACTACATTTTGATAAAAGATAGCATAGCCCACGATAACTGAAGTTGCGAGGAGGGTGAGGAGGCAATAAAAATATTATTCCCATGCTTTTGTTATTGTTATTTTATTTCCAAATTTTTCAATTTTTTTTAACATTTTGTTGAAATTATTTGTTTCTTTTATTATTTCTTTATATTCATCTGGAAAAAATTTTTTTATATTTTTTACAACCTCTTTTTTTAAATGAAGTTTGTCAACCACTATCTCATCAATGCCTGATTCAATAAATTCTTCAATTGAATAATCAATTTCATTTCCATTCATCAATGGGAATATAGGACCAAAAAATATGTAGGTATATATTCCCTGCATGGCTAATTTTTTTGCTGTATCAAGTCTTTTATATGGCGAAGGAGCAGAAACTTCCCATTTTTTAGCAATGTTTTCATTAAATGTTGTTATGGTTATCCCAACTTTTGCATTGCTGAATTTTTTTATTATGCCTACATCTCTTAAAACAAGTTTTGATTTTGTTTGAATATCTATAGGAAAATCATATTGTAAAATTGTTTTTAATATTCCTCCTGTCAATTCATATTTTTTTTCTAAGGGCTGATATGCATCTGTTGCCGTAGAAATTCCCACAATTCCACGCTTTTTCTTTCTTAACTCTTTCCTTAAAACATCAACTATATTTATCTTTGGCTTTGGAAATTTAAACTCATCATAAGGAACATGAATCAATGAAGGAACATAACAATAAATGCACGCATGAGAACAGCCAAAATAAGGATTTATAGTATAATCCAATCCATATAGCCTTGATTTATTTAATGCACTTTTACATTTTAACATAATCTTCTATCCTCATCTGTTGAAATCTATTCTTCAAAAGATCGCTACTTTCAATCCATCTTTTTATAGGAATAAAAAGCAAGGAGGAAGCAAAAAGCAATGCATCTTTCAAATTATCAAATTTTTTTGGAATACCAGCCAAAGCTTTTCTCACATTCTCTCTAACATTCCATACACCGACTGGCATTATATACCCAGGATGTATTTCCCGCAGGACAACGACGCCAGCCTGGCGACGCTGCTTACCAAGATGTTCCGCTGATGCCATCCTTGCTGCATAATAACATCCTCCTATAGAAGCGTAGCTTGTGCGTCCTTTAAAAAATTCATGGTCTCCGAAAAGAACAACTTTTTTGCCAAGAGGATTCCATGTCGTATTTGGATACCATGCCTCTATGAGTTCATATTCCCAGCTGCTCGGATACATTATAACCACCCATAAATTATCAAGGCTTTTTATATAATAGATGCGATATTCATTTATCCATGGATAGCTTTTCACTTTTTTTAATAGCTCATCTCCTATTATTGTATCAACCGCAGTTATACTCCATCTCGTTGGAACAAATTTTTTATCTATACCAAATATGCCCGCAGAAAATGCTTTTTGGATATTTGAAACAAAAACATTGTTCTCATAAAGAGTTAAAATGGCTTCTTTAGCTTTAACTTCATCATAATAAAGTTTCTCAATCTTCCTATCAACTTTTGCATTTCCAACCCATAATTTTTTTATTTTTGCTGCAGGTCCATGGGGCTGGGATTCATCATATAATGCTATTCTGCCAGCTGGCTTTTTTTCAAATTCTACTTCCATTTCAACAGGCTTATACGCCATTGCTATTTCTTGGGTATATTCCGCTATTTTATCATCAAAATTTTTTATATGGATGCGATGCTTTCCACGAATCAATTTCATTCTAAAATCAACTATGTCGTCTATGCTTTTATCATGCCACAATTCTGGTGTATCCATGTATGATGTATCTCCTTCTAATGGAGGAAGCATTGGTCCTACGCTAACCTTGGGATAACCATATCTACCAACAAAAATTGATGGAGGGGAATATCCGTAAACAAATTTTTTATCAATCAATGGTTTATTTCTAACTGCAGTATAATATTTAACCAAAATTGGACATCTTGGTTTTCCACATAACAATTTTGTTCCTCTACATCTTATGCAAATGCTTTCATCCATACCAACAAATTTTTTAGGTCTTGTCTTCACATTTCAATTTATGTTTCCAATATAAATATCTTGCTGTCATTGATTTTTAGTGTGACATCTGAAAAATTTTTATGAACATTAAGAAAATAGCTATAATTCCTTAACAGAATCTGTTTTTCTCCTAAATTTAAAAGCTACCATCATGCTTATATATGGGTATTATATTGCATTTTGCCTATGATAGGAGGCGGGAAAAATGCCAGCGTATGTAAAATTTGAAACCCCGGAAGAAGTAGTGAAGAAAGTATATGAAGCAGTAGAGAAAGCAAGGGATAGTGGAAAGCTTAGGAAAGGAACAAATGAAGTCACAAAAAGCGTAGAAAGACGGGAAGCAAAATTGGTTATAATGGCAACTGATGTATCTCCAGAAGAAATATTAGCACATCTGCCATATTTATGCGAGGAAAAGGAAATTCCCTATGCTTATGTCCCTTCAAAAGAAGAACTCGGCAGAGCCGCCGGCTTGGGCGTTGCGTCTGCTTCTGTGGCGATAGTTGATAGTGGAGAAGCTTCAGATATAATCGAAGAAATAATTAAAAAAATTAAAGATATAAAGGGTTAAAATGGCTGAAGGTATACCTGCTGAAGTTGTCACAATAATCGGAAGGACGGGAATGTGCGGAGAAGTTATCCAAGTTAGGGTCAAAATTTTAGAAGGAAAAGATAAAAATAGAGTTATAACGAGAAATGTTATGGGTCCTGTAAGAATTGGAGATATATTAATGTTAAGAGAAGCAGAAAGAGAAGCTAAAAGGTTGAGCGTGAAATAATGGCAAGGAAATGTTCATTTTGTGGCAGAGAAATTGAGCCCGGCACAGGCATGATGTATGTTAAGAAAGATGGCACAATTTTTTACTTCTGTTCAAGTAAATGTAGAAAAAATATGCTCAAGCTGGGGAGAGATTCTAAAAAAATAAGATGGACAAATTTATTTAGGAAGTCTTAAAATGGAAAGAACGTTTGTTATGATAAAGCCCGACGGCGTGCAGAGAAGGTTGATTGGTAAAGTAATACAGAGATTTGAAGAATCTGGCTTGAAAATTGTTGCAATGAAATTTCTATCTGTGCCAAACAAACTTGCAGAAAAGCATTATGAAGTTCATAAAGGAAAGAATTTTTATAATGGGCTTATAAGATATATAACTTCTGGTCCTGTATTGGCTATGGTTTTAGAAGGAGAAAATGCAATTGAAAAAGTCCGTAAAATGGTTGGTGCAACAGACCCACAAAAATCTATGGCTGGAACAATAAGAGGGGATTTTGCTCAAAATATTGGCAGGAATATAATACATGCGAGTGATGGAAAGGAAACAGCAAAAAAAGAGATTTCATTGTGGTTTAAAGATGACGAATTGATAAACTATGAAATGGATGATGAGAAATGGATTTATGAGAAATGAATGTCATTGAAGTTAAAGACTTAAGAAAAGAATATGGTAACGTTATTGCAGTTGATGGCATATCTTTTGAAGTAAGAAGTAAAGAAATTTTCTCCTTGCTTGGACCAAATGGAGCAGGAAAAACAACAACTGTAGAAATAATTGAGGGAATAAGGAATGCAACAGAAGGCACTGTAAAAATTTTTGGAAAAAGTATGGATGCGCATATAAAAGAAAAAATAGGCGTATTACCTCAAGAATTTCAATCTTTTGAAAGGCTAACGGTTAGAGAAACACTGATTTATTTTTCCAGACTTTATAAAAAATGTGGCAACATAGATGAAATAATATCCATTGTTGGATTGAAAGAAAAGGAAAATGAGTTATATAAAAATTTATCAGGAGGGCAGCGGCAGAGGGTCGGCGTCGCCGTCTCCTTGGTGGGCAATCCAGAGCTTGTTTTTTTGGACGAGCCTACTACTGGCCTTGACCCTGCTGCGAGGAGAGGCTTATGGAATGTCATTAAAAAATTGAAGGAAGATGGAAAAACAGTTTTTTTGACAACACATTATATGGAAGAAGCAGAATATCTTTCAGATAGGGTTGCAATAATGCATAATGGGAAGATTATATCAATAGGGAGCCCGAAGGAGCTTATAGAAAAATATGGAGAGAAGACAAGGATAATCATAAGCATTAAAGATAAATTAATCGAGATTGAAACTGAAGAGGATGAAATACCAGAATTGATAGAAAAAATAAGAAGAGATGGCACTAAATATGATAGAATAGAAATAAAAAGAGCAAATCTTGAAGATGTTTTTTTAAAGCTCACAGGAGCAAGATTGAAATGAATTTAAAGGCGATATATGGAGACATTCAGGCAAGTATAAAGAATTGGTATAGAAACAAAGCTGCTTTATTCTGGACTTTTGCATTTCCAATTTTGCTAATTCTTATTTTTGGAGAAATTTTTTCTGGAGGAAATGAACCCTACATTATATACATTCAGGATATGGATAATTCCATGGCTTCACACCTTTTTGTAGAAAATATGAGCCATATAAATATAATAAAAGTGAAATTGATAGATTCCAGCAAAAATATAGAAGAATATGCGAAAGAACATGCAGCAATTCAAATTCCTAAAGGATTTCAAGATTCGATAATATATGGAAAAAAATGTAATCTAACTTTATATCTCGACCCTTCAAAGCAGGAAATAAATTCTGCAATAAAATCATTTTTGATAAGCGTAATAGGAGAAATGAATTTAAAGATAAGCAATGCAACTGAAGTGATAGGATACGAAGAAAAATATGTTACTGGAAATAATTTCAATTACATAGATTTTTTTATTCCAGGAATAATAGGTATGACTGTTATGACATCTGCAATATATGGAAGCATTGAAATAAATGTTAAATATAAAAAGAGAGGGCTATTAAAAAAATTACTCACAACACCTATGAAAAGAAGCGAATGGATTTTTTCGAAAATGATTTACCAACTAATAATAAATTTCCTTTCAACCATTGTAATAATTTTGGTTGGAATGGTTGCATTCAATATGAAAGCTTCATTCAATTTTATGGTAATTGTAATCATAGCATCAGCATCATTTGCTTTTACTGGTATGGGAATGATTATATCTCGATTTGTAAATGAAGAAGAAACAGCTGACTCGGCAGCCAGTGCAGTCAATTTTCCAATGATGTTTTTAGCAGGAACTTTTTTCCCAATAGAAATGATGCCTCATTTTCTCCAGGTTTTTGCTAAAATTTTGCCTCTTTATTATGTAAATGAAGGTTTAAGAAATGCTATGATATATCACAATTTTCATGCCAGCATATTAAATACAACAATTATTACTATATTTGCCTTCATTGTCTTCCTAATTGGAAGTTTAATAACAGATTGGAAAGAACCTTAGAGCCCTTTCTTCAGCCCTTTTAGAAAAAGCGCTGGCGGAAAAATGTATCAGTTCTTTTTGGGCTGAAGCACTTTTTCTTTTAAAGAAAAAGGGCTCTAAGAAAGGGCTTTAGGTTGTAATTTCCATTTCCATTAATCTGCCTCTTTTAATTCTTCTTATTTTAATTTTTTGAGTGCGTAGAGAACAATTTCATTTACAACTTTTACATTCCCTTCTAAGAGATGCCCTCCTTTTAATACATGCTCTTCATTTGCCAGTGCGATATGCGCATGCACAATGTAATCATTTCCATTTTTTCCTATATTGCCCTGCAAGGAGACCAATTCAGCCGGCTTGGTTATTCTTTCTTTTATGTAATCTCTTCCATTAAAATATCCAATCAAAGAATTTTCGAGCATGCCAACACCATTTATTATGATGGCTGATTCAATTTTTGCTTCATCCATTAAATTCTTTAAATTTTGTATGATTTCACCATCCACAAATTTTGCAACCACTATATTATTTTCTT
>JAGGSX010000045.1 GCA_021158865.1 Thermoplasmata archaeon | reverse complement strand
CTATGATACATCTTATTATATTTTAAGTAAAAGATTGAATACGATTTATATTACAGCTGATAAAGAATTTAAAGAAAGGATAGATGATGAAAATGTCCTTCTTCTAGAAGATTTTGAAATATGATGATAAGAATTTTCTTTTCATTGCTCCTAATTTTATTTCTTTTTATATGCTCTTTTTCTATGAAGTATAGTATACAGGATTATCTCCTTTTGGTCATCATCAATTTTGCATATGATTCTGTAATTACCTACTCTCAGTGAATGTTTTCCTTTCAATTGCCCATGTAATCTTTTTCCGCAATGTGGTTCTTTTTCCATCTTTTTTATTTTCTCTAAAAATATACTTTTCTTTCTAAATTTCTTAAAATCTTTTTCAAATCTCTTAGTAACTTTTATTCTATAGCTCATCTATCTCATTCAAAAATTCATCAAAATCTCTTACTCTTCCTTCTTTTTCGTCTTTTTCTGCCTCCTCTATTTTCTTCATTGCTTTTTCATCTCCAAGAATATCTATTGTCTCTATTAATTCATCTAATAATTCTTTAGTCTTTTTTATTATCTCTATGCTTTCTTTATCCAATGCAAAAATTTCATTAGATGGATGCATGCTTTTAAATCCCGCCATAGTATTTATTTTTAATCATCTATGAAAGAATTGGAAGAAGTATCAGATTTTCTTTCTTTAGAATAATATATAAAATAGAGGAGGAGAAAATAATATTGTTAAAATTTGGTCATAGAAAAAGAATTTATGAAGGAAGATAGTTATTCTTCCTTCCTCCATTCCTCGCCCTCTGCCCTTCTCCTTCCTCCATCATTTCAGCAACCATTTCCATAATGGCACAGCTTTTATTTTTTTATTTTCCATGATAATTTTATCTTCCATGCTAGATGGAAGATGCTGTTAACCTAACAAAACTTTGACAAAATATGCCATCTTATCATACATTTATAGGTGATTGAAATGCAAAAATGGAATGAGGTGCAATTATTGAAATCTTTATTGAAAGAAAATCGTTATAAGAGAAAGATTTGATATTTCTTAGTCTTTTATCTTTTTTGATAAATTGTCTCTAATTTTTGTTAATTTCCAGAAGTGATAAAGCATCTCAAAAGAAAATTATTTAAATTTGGTGTATATTTACAATAGATTAAAATGAGAAAGGCAATAATTGGATTGTTGGTGGTGGGTATCTTTATTGGTGTTTTAGCGTTTGTGGCATCTTCGAATGGACCAGATGACACCAAAGTGGAAAGTTATTCAATGCATATTTCAGAACCAACCTTTGAAGAGAGAGGGAATTATATAACAGTATCTATTGCCAATTCATCATTTTTGATGGAAACTGGAAAACCAATTTTACCAGTTTTGGTAAAAACATTTACATTTCCAGCTGGAACATATATTGTAAATGTAAATATTGAGCCACATACAAAAGAATATTCTCTGACAAAAAAAATTGAGCCTGCTCCAAATCCAGTGCCAACAATTGCTCCTCAAAAATCAATCCCAATGCCTGTAGCAAATCAAAAACCTGATGAAGAAACCTATGGAAGCAAGAATTTCTATCCATCCCAGCCTTATTCAATAAATATCGGTGCAGGATTGAAAAATGGAGAGCATGTTGTGTTTTTAAATATTAGGTGCTATACCCAGTATTCTCCCGCCACAAATAAAATACTCATTCCAGATAAAGTAGACATGAAAATAGAATATAAATTGCCAGATAAAACATTATTCACTGCTGATAAATATGATTTGTTGATAATAACCGACGAAAAATTTTTGCCTCAAATGAAAAAACTTGCTGACTTTAAGAATAGCACTGGAATAAATACCATAATTGAAACCACACAGCAGATTTATCCAAAATACAATGGGAGAGATAAACCAGAAGATATAAAGCTTGCAATAAAAGATGCGATTGAAAAATGGGGCATTAAATATGTCTTGCTCGGCGGCGGGCGCCGCGGGCAAACATTTGATTGGTATATTCCTGAAAGGAGGAGCAACAACCAGGCAGAAAATCCAAGTAGCGATATAAGTGAAGGAGGTTATTCTACAGATTTGTATTATGCAGATATATATAAATATCAACATGGAAATTTTGTTTTTGATGACTGGGACAGCAATGGAAACGGGATATTTGCAGAATGGTCATATTGGGGCGAAAATAAGGATATCATGGACTATTATCCTGATGTTTATGTCGGAAGACTTCCATTTAGATATTCATGGGAAGCAGATGTGGTTGTTGACAAAATAATAAACTATGAGAAAGGTGGGGGCGCATGGTTTAAAAGAGCCTTTATTGCAGCAGGTGACACCTCCCCACCAGCCAGAGGCGCAGTACAATATGGAATTTATGAAGGGGAAATAGTTGGAGATGTTGCAGCAGGTTATTTAGAAAGCAAAGGATTCAGCATTGATAAATTATATACATCCAAGGGAACTTTAAGGAATTACGAAGATGTTGTAAAAGAATTCAATAAAGGAGTTGGATTTGCATATCTTTCTGGACATGGAAATCCAGCTGTTTGGGGAAACTTCCTTCCAGATGCAGAAACTGAGGAAGAGTTTGTTTTGGGTTTCAGCATATTTGATATATGGAAATACGATAACGGATATCAATTACCGATTGTAGTTGTTGGTGGTTGTCACAATGCCCAGTTCAACATAACCATGCAGAATTTTATACCATATAATGAAAAAGCTGTATATTTTGGAGATGCATACCCAACAGATGGTTGTTCATGGATGTTTCTGGAAGAAGGGGGTGGCTCAATAGCATCGATGGGGGCTACTGGATATGGATATGGATACATCAATAAATATTGCACGATAGGTCTTGGAGGATGGATTGAGCCACGTTTCTTCTATGAATACGCAAATGGAGATGAATATCTTGGAGAAGCACATGGAGATGCCATTACAGATTATATAAATATAATCGGTGGAGTAAATGATGACCATCATGATAGGAAGACAATCGAAGAATGGGTCTTACTTGGAGACCCAAGCCTTAAAATAGGAGGGAGTGGAATAGGAAATGAAACAGTTAGGTATGAAAAAGATGATATAGACAATGAAGATAATGGAAGACATGAAGCATCTTTGCCTGGTAATGTTCCAACTTGGGAAAAAGGGATGGAATGGAAATATGAAATAAGTGATGTTAATTTCACTCTTGATGAAGTAAAGGGTAGATACATAGACATGCATTTAAAGACAGGTACATTAGATCTTAAAGTTGTGGATGTAAGTCAAGATTCTTATACCGCTGAATTTGTCATACCAGATGCAGATGTAAATGTTAATGTGCATCTTGACATAGGTCTGGAAAATCCAATAGTATTTTCTGGCCATATGACAAATGTAAAAATAAATGGAAATATGAAACTTGATAAATCAAATATGGGAATAGAGAATATTAATGGAATTTTATCAGGCAAAATAGATCTATCCAGTTTGCCAATCAATTTTTCATTCCCACCGATAATTCAGAAATTGCTGAGTTATATCCCATTTGTAGTAACACTCAATTTCAATGCAGATTTTGGAGGTGCATATCCAATAGTAGATTTTCCAATAGATATTGGGAAGAGCTGGGGTCTTCCTTCAATTAATGTAACTGTAGATGGAACAATCACATCTCCATGGTTTAGGATATTGAATATAATAAACAAATTTGCAAATATTTTTGGAATGCAACTCCTGCCACCAGAAATTGCAAGACTGCTTCCAGTTATCCATATCCCAGATTTATTGAAAATATACAATATTTCAAATGAGATTCAGATTCCACAGATGATGGATCCATTGTACGCAGATATTCATCCATTCAAATGCTATTCAATAGAAGAAACTTCTGTAAAAGCAGGAGAATTTAATGCCTATGATATAGGGATGGTGAGGAGCATAGGACAAATTTGGTATTCTCCAGATGCAAAAAATATAGTAAAAGTTAAGGGAAATTTCAATGATATACTTCCAATAGTGAAAGATTTCAACATGGAACTAAGCGAGTATAAAAGCTAACAACCCTCTTCCATTTTTTTAAAAGCGCCCCGGCCGAGATTTGAACTCGGGTCGTGGGCTTTCTGCGAGCTTTTTTGGAGATAGCATCTTTGAAAGATTCTCGACAGGCCCACATGATCACCACTACACCACCGGGGCTTCTAAAGTGAAATGAAAATGTATTAAATAATTTTTTTGTTTATCACAAAAAAGAAATAGAATAATGTTGCTATGAGAGATGCAACAGCAGTTGCTGAAATTGTGAAATAAAATGTTATAAATAAACCAGAAAATCCAGAAATCAATGCAATCAATGCAGATATGCTGAAAACCTGCAAAACACTTTTTGCTTTTTCATTTGCAGCAGCTGCAGGAGCAACCAGCATGGCATAAACCAGTATTGCTCCAACACCTTTAACCATTATAACAGTTGAAACTGCAATTAAGGAAAGGAGAAGGTAATTCAGCTCATTCACTTTTATTCCGCTTGCTTTTGCTCCCTCGCTGTCAAAAGATATAAACAAAAATTCTTTATTGAAATATAGAGCAATGATGATAACAAAAATGGTTATTATAGCCATCGAAATTATGTCACGATTGGTTAAAAGAAGCAAATCACCAAACAGAAGACCCCATACACGCGAAGCTTGCTCTCTGATTAAGGATATAAAAAGAACAGCAAGTGACATTGACATTGCAAAAGATATTCCAATGGCAATATTCACTTTACTTTTTGCATGGGCTGCAGAAATTGCAACAAAAATAGCAAAAATTATGCTTCCTATGATTGGGTCAAAATTAAAAACGCCATATACAGCCAATGCGATAAACAGGGCGGCGCCGGCGAGGGCGGCATGGGCTGCGCCGACAATTAGAAAGGGTATGTCCTTAAAAATTGTGAAAGAACCTGCTATGGAAGCATTTATTGAAAGGATGAATACAGCGATTATAGCCCTTATTAAATATAAATCAACCATGGGTATCTCCTATCAATGGATGACAAAATCCTTCCTTGCATATTACAATGGAAACAGTTCCTCCATAAGCTTTTTGTAGGTTCAATTCATTTAGAACTTCTTTTGGAGAGCCAAATCCAATCATTTCTTTATTCAATAATAATACTTTATCAACATCATGTGCAACGGGATTTATATTGTGGAGAACTGTAATTATTGTGATTTTTCTCTTTTTCTTTCTTAATATGCTCAATATTTTTTCTCTACTTGGTAAATCAACACCATTGAATGGCTCATCCATTATTATCATATCAGGATTTTTTGCTATTGCCCTCGCAAATATTACACGCTGTTGTTGCCCGCCAGAAAGGTGGCTGAATCTTTTATTCCATAAATTCAGCAGACCAACTTCTTCAAGAGCATTTTTTGCTTTTTCTATTTCTTCCTTTCCAATAAATTTTTTATTTGATATTCCAAGCAGAAGGATATCCCTAACCCTTATTGGGAAATGTCTTGCTATATAATCTTTTTGAGGCATATATCCTATCCTATCTCTAACTTTTTCTGGTTCTTTTCCAAAAATTTTTATGTATCCTTTATTCGGCTTTAAAAGGCCCATTATTAATTTTATAAGAGTTGTCTTACCAGAACCATTTGGACCAATTATAACCATGAATTCCTTTCCCAAACTAAATGAAATATTTTTTAGAGCATATTCTCCATTATATGAATAGTAAATTCCTTTTGCATTTATTATCTCATGTTCTTCTGTATAATTCATATATTATCGCCCCTTCAAATGCTGCCAATATTGTTAAGGATATTGATAATATTACCAAATCACCATTATATGCTTTTTTTTCTTTTACTTCATTTGCGGATAAAGAAGAAAATTGCAACAAATTATAATAAAATGCATTTATGTAGCTGATGTTTTCTTCCATTATAAATTTGACATAAATAACTTTGCTGTCTGTATCTCTTGCAATATTTCTTGCAATTTCCCCAGGTTTTGCATCTTTCATAAATTCTGGAACAATTATGCCTGCATATTCTCCTTTCTTCATTTTATTCTCCAGCTCGCTTAATTCCTTTCCACTGATATAAGCTGTTCCTTCTGACAACAAAATTGCATCACTTTCCATACCAAAATTTTCTGCAATGTAACACACGCCGGGCACAGAAGCCACAATTTTTTTACCATATAGCCCTTTATTCTTCATTTCATTTAATGCAATCTGTCTTGCTTTTTCAGCTCTTTCTTTAAAACTTATGAAAGAAGATTCAAAGTAATCTGCATTGCTTGGATAAATTTCTTCAAGCTTCAATGCAACTGTTTTTGCTATTGCAATTGCATTTTCGATTTTAAGCCAGTAGCCATGTGGATTGTTATTAAAGCCATCAAAATTATCCAAAGAAGCACCATTGCTGACGTAATCATCAAAGTCAAGATATTCCTTGTTATAATCTTCTTTCATCTTTTTTTCGTATGAAAGAAGATTAGAATTTGCAAGTATTACCAAATCTGCATTTTGAATTTTATCGATTGTTTCTTTTGTTAAAGAAAATGAATGAGGGTCGCTACCGGCTGGTAATACGGATGAAACCGAAACAAAATTCCCTCCTATTTCTTTAACAATGGATGAAAAATCTGATATAGAAACAACAACATTTATTTTAGACTCTTGAGATTGGGAAGGCATGAAAGAAATGAATAGAAATAAAAGCGATATAATGGCTATAATCTTCATTTTGGTATCCTATTGCCACATGGGCATTTTGTATAATTTCCATATTTTTTTTCTAAAGCTTTAACAAATTCTTCTCCAACAATTGAATCTATTTTATCTGCTTCTATACATGCCTGTTTTGGAGAAAGAAAGAGAGCATCTGCAATAAAGCATTCTATAAGGCGGTGCTTCCTGATTATTTTTTTTGCTAATTTTATGCCATTGGGATTTATAATGAATCCTTTTTTTTCTATATATGTGCCATACCCATCAGAAGCTAAATTTTTTAATCCATTATATGCTGTTGATTTGCTTATTTTTAATTTTCTCGCAATTTCTGTTGGACCAACTATTGGTTTTCCATTTTCATAAGCTCTATAAATTTCTTTCATAAATCGAAGCATGTTCTTCACCAGAACCTTGTTTTTGAAAAGAACAACTATATAAATATTTTTTGTTGTTTTGTTGAATAAATGATTGCATTTTTCTTTTATGATTTATAAGCTCCTCCACGAAATGAATTCTCTAATTAATTTCGCTGCAAGCAAGCCAGCTCTTCCATCGTCATAAGGCGGGCACACTTCCACAACATCCATTGCAATAACTTTATTGGCAATTTTTTTAATGAAATCAAATAATTCATATCCCAATCCCATTGGTTCAGGATTGCTCACTCCAGATGCATAACATGGATCAAAAACATCCATATCTATGCTCAAATAAATTTTATCATATTCTATTTCATTTACCATATCCAAGCTAAAATCTTTTGAAGTATAATATCTATAACCTAATTTCTCTGCATCCTCCTTTTCCTCTTTCGATATTGAACGAATACCAATACTTATTATGCCATCCTTTCCAATTTTTTCAAAAATTCTTCTCGAAACACATGCATGGCTGTTTTTATGATTTAAATATTCATTTCTAAAATCTGCATGGGCATCAAGCACTACAACCCCATCTATGTTGCTGTATGGAATTATTTCTGGCGTTATGGAGTGGGCGCCGCCGATGGCGATGGCAAATTTTTTTTTATCAACACATTTTTTTATCAATGCTTTTGCTTCATTTAGTCCAAAATTTCCAGCATCATGTATGGCTATACTGCTTAAATCAATATTGGAAAAAATGTCATAGCTTTCATAGTTATCTGACAACTGCCTTATATAATCAGGAGCTTTCGATGTTCCACTTCTAAAAGACATTTCTTTATCTTCGTAAGGTATACCTATAATAATATATTTTGCTTCATCAAAATTTTCTGTTGCATCTGCAAACATCATGTTCTCGTTATCTTTCTCTTGCCCATTGCCTGTAAATATTGAATTTCTGTTCCTTCTTTTAATTTATCTTTAAATTCTTCTGGTATGTTCATCTCAAATGTTTCGAATGTTTCCATATCCATGAGTTGCACTTTATCTCCCATTATAGCAACAACCTGAGCTGTTCTTTTATCAATGACTGGAATCTGAACTTTATGACGAACTGGAAAAACAACGCTTCTTTTTTGATTATCAAATACTCCAACAGCATCTATCCTCGCTTTTGCTTCTCCATGCTTCCCCGGTTTGGATGTTGTTATGCTTATTATTTTACAAGGTTCATTATCAATTATAACATAACGATTCTCTTTCAATTCCCTAACTTCTGCAACTTCCTTCATTATAACACCAAATTGAAATAACCAAGCCCTAATTAAATTTTATTGCTTCATATTTTTTCCATTTGCCATTACAGAAATTTTCTATTTCAATATCATCCATGCTATTTATATTTTCATTAATTTTTGCTATCAATATTCCCCCGTTTCCCATGCCCTCATATCTTCTTGAAGAAAATATTGTCAAACATTTTTTATATACAATCATGCCATTCAGATTGTAGTCATGCCCTCTTATAAACGCTTTTGCATTTATTTTATTTAAAAACAACTCCAGTTCTTTTTCTCCAAATCTATTTCCTGCTCCTCGAAAAACTGGTGAGATGGCTGCATCACTCCATGTTATCTCTTCTATTGCATCAACATCATCTTTATTTATTTCATCAACATCTTTTTCAATTGGAAATCCACCGTGGGCAGCATAAACATTATTCAACATTGCCATCAAAGGCATTTCTTTGAATGCCATTACATATTGACTATATAATTGAGGACAGCATTCTTTCACTTCATATTCAAATTCATTTGGATAGCATGGTATTGCATAATTCGCTTCATGGTTTCCTTTTAGCAAAAAAATTTTATCTGGATACCTGCTCTTCATTTCCAGCAAATAGTTTATATTTGGAATAGATGAACCAATATCAGATGGTGCCCTATCTATATAATCTCCAAGAAAAATTATTGCATCAAAGCCATCATCAAAAAATTTTTTTATTATTTCTTTTGTTATAACAACATCCCCATGGGTGTCGCCAGCCGCCATTATTTTGCCGTGCAATTCCAAAAAGGCATGCTCTTTTTTTAAATATTCCAAAGCATTTTTTATCGTCTGCTCCAATTTTTCTTCTGTGAAATACACTCTAATAAAGATTATATCAAGTATTTATATTTATAGCAGTATTTCGAAGACATAGATGAAAAATAAATATAATAAAAAAGTATTACATAGCTGTAGCATTTGGGCCCATAGCTTAGCCAGGTTGGAGCGCCCGGCTGATAGAGCTCTTTGGAAAGGTTTCGTCCCAAACCAAAGGGCTTATAGAAACCGGGAGGTCGTGAGTTCAAATCTCACTGGGCCCATTTATTTGGCTTTTCTTTTTTATGCCTTCTTCCAATTTTCCTTCCATGTTTTTTTCTCGCTATTAACAATAAATCCCGTTCTCTTAACTGAAAATATAATAATAACAAAAGAATTATTTTTATGGAACTTGAAGAAGCAATAAATAAAAGGCAGTCTATAAGATTTTATCAGAAAAAGAGAATAGGCAATAAAAAAATTGAAGAATTGGTTAAAGCAGCTATAAGAGCACCAAATGCTAATGGCTTAGAAAACTGGTTTTTTGTGATTTATAATAGTAATGAAGCAAGAGAAAAAATTCAAGAGCTTCTAATACATTCTCACATTGACTATTATAGAGAAATTGGTATATCAAATGAAAAAATGGATAAATTGGAGAAGAAATTCAAAGAAGGGATGTACTCTGCTCCATGTTATGTTGCTGTTTTTATAGATAAAAATAGCAAGGTATTGAAAGATAAAAAATATGAAGAATTGGAGATGCATTGGGCAATAGAAAGTGCAGCAATGGCTATAGAAAACTTAATGTTGAAAGCTGTTGAACTTGGATTGGGAACATGCTATATTGGTGTTGCAAACTTT
This sequence comes from Thermoplasmata archaeon, assembly GCA_021158865.1. Lineage (GTDB taxonomy): Archaea > Thermoplasmatota > E2 > UBA202 > JdFR-43 > JAGGXW01. Next base: position 192 of record JAGGSX010000045.1, on the reverse strand, counting down.
ACATATTTTGAGAATGAAATTAAAAAAATGGCTGGTTTAGGAAAAAATTATCAGCTTGTTGGTCTTATATCTATTGGATATCCCAAAAAAGAAAGGAAGCCAAGAAAAAGAAGAAAAAGGTTAGAGGAGATAACAAAATTTGTATAATCTTGCCATAAATAAATTTATATTCCATATATATTACACTTGTGC
>JAGGSX010000017.1 GCA_021158865.1 Thermoplasmata archaeon | reverse complement strand
TTTTTCGCTTATTTAAATTTGCTTCTATTTTCATTTTATCTCCCTATTCATTTTTATAAACAGACCCAATAGATCCTCAGAAGAGCTTTCTTATAAATGCTTCTCTATTCTTTCTCCACTTTCTAACCACAAAGCCCCATGTATTCTATTATTATACCATTCAATAAATTCATCTATGCTATCAAATGAAAATCTATGTTTATCATATTCATACCATAGCCTTTCCAATGTTCCATTTGTTTGTGGATTGCTTTTACGAGATGGAATAAATTTTATTCCTTGCCTTTCCAGATATCTTTCAAATCTGGATGGTTTATTTCCATTGGAATAAAATTGCACTCCTCTATCCGTATTTACCTCTTTTATTCCTATATTGAATTCCTCTGCCTTTCTTTGCGCATCTTTAAAAGTTTGAATTGAGTATTCAGTTGTTGCTTCTTTAAATTCTCCTCCAGCAAGTATAAAGGCATGTCATCAAGCCATAGAATAGCATGGGATTCTCTATACTCTTCCTATGCCAATCTCCATGAATGAGACTGCATGAGTGTTTTCTCTCATATCTGCATCTCTTTCTCTTCTTCTGTTTCTTTGGGTTTGGGGTTGTTCTTCCTGTTTCTTTAAGATAGGAGTAGATTTTGTTATGGAGTATTTTATATCCTCTTCTCCTTATCTCATAATACAACAATCTTGCTCCAACCCTCATTTCATTCCATACTTCATCAATTATTTTCTTCTGCTCTTCTGTCAAATGTGTTTTTGGTCTTCTATTTTTCTTTTGCTTATGAGTTATATTCTTTTCTCTATACTCCTTTACCAACTGCTGCACCCTCCTTATTGTGACTCCATATATTTCTGCTGCCTGTCTTGTTGTTATGCTTCCATTTACTACATGTTTTACGATCCATTTTATTTCTTCATCCCTTAGTTTTACCATGCTGTCTGGTAAAACAGCAGAGCGAAATAATTTCCGTACTCTACATTATCCAAAAAATTCCGATTACTTTTTATTATCTTTTCAATTTCTATTTCATCCCATCCCATTTTAATCAAAAATATGATAGGATTCTCTCTTTATTTTTTTATAAATTTTTGAGACGGCTTTCATCAAAAACAATTAGCTTTTTATATGATGAAAGCTAATCTGTTTTTGCCCCATATACAAATCCATGTCATAATAGAAATTCATTTTTGCCCTATAAAAGATTAGGAATATGAGACAGCATATGCTAAGTTCTACTGAGATATATTTGAACTATAGTTAACAAAAGAGATTTAAAAACTTTTATATAACTTTGCTCATAAATTAGATATGAAAAAAGTTGTATGTTTAGTAGCTACGTGTTTATGTGTAATACCTATCAGCCCTACATTGGATAGACACCTCAGTTCTCCCTTGGATAGTAAATGGACCATCATGATCTATTTTGCAGCTGACAACCATAGAGATCCAGAAATCGAAGCAACTTTAGAACAAATGAAAGTAGTTGGTAATAAGGTAAATCTTGTTGTGCTTGTTGATGGTAGAGAAAATGGAGACACTAAATATCTCTTTTTAGATGAAGGATCCTTTGTTAAACTAAAATGGATAGAGGAAGAATCAAACATGGGAGATGGGCATACTCTTTACAACTTCCTGAACATGAGTATAGGCATGTTTCCTGCAGATCATTATGCACTTTTTGTGCTATCAACTCATGGTAGCGGCTGGCAAGGTTTAGGAGTAGATCTTTCTGGCGGTTCTATTAGAGATTTAGATCTTCTTGATATGAAAGAATACAAAGCTGTTCTTTCTAATATAACAAATCAAGGAAAAAACAAGATAGATTTAGTAGCTTTTGATATATGCGTAACTGCATCAATAGAAGTTGCATATCAGTTATCGCCTTATGTTAGATACATGGTAGGAACAGAGGAACACGATTTTGGGATTAATGAGTATGCTGATGAGGGTTATTCGCTTGGATGGAACTATTCTGCATTTCTTATGAAATTAAGAGAGAATCCAAGCATGAATGGGGAAGAATTTGCGAGATGCATAGTAAAATCCTACAGACCTGGAACATATACATTTAAGATATTTGATAGATATACAGCCCCAAAATGGTACCCAATTCTTAAATGCTATACCACTCTTTCTGCTATCAATCTTTCCGGAGTCAGGGAACTTGTAAAGTCAATAGATAGTTTAGCAATTAACCTTTCTCAAGAATCCAAAAAACTTATTAAAAATGCAAGAGAAACGTCCAGAGAGTATGGGAAGTTATACAGAAAATTCTGGTTTCTTCCATTTTGTGTTTATAAATTTCATCTTGATCCTCTTGGATATAACTGTTTTGTAGATATAGGCGATTTTGTTGAAAAGCTGGGGAAATATAGCAGCGTTCTTTCATCTTTGCAGGAGACTATAGTTTTTAACAAGACTCTTCCAACAGATCACTCCCATGGTCTGTTTATTTATTTTCCCCAGTATAGATGGCAATACGATGTTAGTATATGGTATCCATTTCCAAAGGACTTTATAAGCTATGGACAGCTTGATTTTTCTAAGTCTACTCATTGGGATGAATTCTTGAAAAATTACTTAGACTTGGAGTAATATAAAACCCGAATTTGCCAGTTACCCTCCTAAGAAAATGGGATATCATTTTCAATTCCAATTTCATTGCAATATTTTTCTATATAAGCTTCTTTGCATGCTTTACATCATGAACATTTGCAGGCAAAGCTATAAAGCCAATAATGATAGAGCTTTTCAAATCAATCAAGCCAATCATTTATAAAAAAAATTCAAAATTCTTTCTTGCTCATCTCGATTCAAAAATTCCAAGAATTGCAGGAAAAGGTATTTTATAAAAACATTGCTCATTTTTCATTCAAAAATTGATTTGCTTTCATTAAAATTTTTTTATCCCCATCATAAGTGATTTTATTAATTGCATCCTCATATTTAAGCCATGCATAATCTGTATGTTCATAAGATAACCTAACATCCATGGAAAAACTCTCCACCAAAAAATAAATGACTTCCTTAAATATTGTTTTTCCTTCTTTTTTATAAAAATAACTTATTTTTTCTTTAAAGCCATCAATTATTTTTAAGGTATTTCTTGGCAATCCAGCTTCTTCTTCCGCTTCCCTAAAAAAAGCCTCTTCTTCTGTCTCTCCTTTCTCAATATTTCCTTTAACAAATCCCCAATGCCCCCATCCATATTTAAGCAAAAGATATAGCCCGCCATGAAAAATAACGCCGCCCGCCGACCTTTCCATTGCCATTATTCACCAGCCTCTTTCGCAAAATTTTTAACAGCTTTTTTATATTCCTCTCCATCACTATTCAAAATTTTTCTGGCATATTCCACCAAATGCTCTCCAAATTCTCTCTCCATTTTGGAATATCTCCAATCATCTTTTCTTGAGTCAGCCGCCGTCAGAAACGCGTATGTTATTGCTTTTTCTTTAACATCCATTTTCCTTGATTTTATTATTTTTGCAATGCCTTCGTTTCCTTCAATTTTATAAGCTCTCGCAATTTCATCAGCAAATTTTGATATTTTTCCGCCCTCAATGACTGGCAATTTAGATAAAATTTCATCTTTTTTCATTCTCTCCCAATCTTCTTTTAGTTTTGCTGTATCTATACCATATTTTTCAAGCAACTTTGCTGAAGAAGGCTGTTCAATAAATATAGCATTTGTTTCATTTTCTAAAATATTTCTAACTTCTTCCATTTCCCATTCCTTTGGATTCAATAATTTTATGAATTCGTTGGCATCATTTCCATAGCATATTCCATCTGCAACAAAAATCTTCTTTTTTTCTATGCTCCACAAAACCTTGTTTTTATAATTTTCAATATATTTTTTATCCGATATTCTTCCTTTTAAATAAAATTCTGGACTGGGCATATCATTCAATTCTTTTTTGATAATGCATTCATCACATTTCTTCCCACATTTTACAACATCTGCCTTTATGGTGATTTCAATTTTCTTTGAAAAATCCGGATAGTAAAAATACTGACTCATTTCCATCAGGCTGTTTCCATCTCCACAAACTTTTATCTCCTTTCCCTGCCATTTTATTGATATATACTCATCTTCATCGCATTCAAATTTTTTATTCAGGAATTCAAAAAATTCAGGAGGCATATCATCTGAGCATATCAATTTTTCTGGAAGGGAGAATAAATTTATTCTTTTCTTCCTTGCAAATTTTATATAGCCGAGCATCCTTAAATTTGGCTTGTCCCAGTTTTGAATTGCTATTAAATATTCATCTTTTGCTTTTCCTCTTTTAGCATATATAACATTTTCCCTTCCAATTTTTTTAAATGCTATATATGGAATTTTTTCATCTTCAGTTATCAAAATTGTTGATGCAAGAGCGGCAAGCAAATCTCTTCCTTTTGCAACTTTATTCAAATATTGCTCATCATCAAACTTATCTATAATTTTCTTCATTTTTTCAAAGGGACATTTTTTACACTTACATTCTGGAATTATAATATAAGGCTCTCTTCTTAATCTTTTGGCTATATCTCTTATCCTTTTTTCATGCTGTTTTGTTGCAATTCTTATTTTATATTCCATAAAAATAAATGGTTTCTTTTATATCATTTTTTTGATTGCATCATTCAACATTTCTTTCTTTAAAATCAATTCATCTGGTGTTATTTTTTTAAATTTAATTTTATCATATACTACATCCATTAAAACGAGATTTTTTGCAGGTGCAACACCAAAATTTATTCTCTTGCCATTCAATGCATTTTTGATATCATTAATACATGCTTTGCCCTGACCAACTTTTATTATTGCCGCCACCATGCGGCGGACTTGCTGCCATAAAAATGCTTTTCCATAGATATCTATTTTTATTATCTTGCCTGCATGAAAAAATGTTTTTGTTATCTCCCTAACTGGATTTCTTTTATCAATTCTTGCAAAAGAAGAAAAGTCATGAATTCCTTCAAAAATTTTTATGGCTTTTGCCATTTCATTTAAATTCAGCCCATCATTTTTTATATAATATCTATAAATTTTATATTTTGCATGTCTTGGATTGAATTTTTCATCAACTTCTGCATATCCTGTAATCCATATATTTTGTATTCCATCCATTGCCTTTAATGGATTTGCTGGTGAATTGAATGCTATAATATTTCCAAATGCACTCACACCTTTATCTGTTCTTGCAGCATATTGAAATTTGTTTTTACTCCTGCTTTCAATAATTTTTGTTTTTATAAGCCTTCTCAATATCTCTCCCTCAACAGTTTTTTTATTTGGCTGGATAGCAAATCCATTGAATGCAGTGCCATCATAACATATTTTTATTGCATACCTCACAATTGTTATTTATATAGTATTTATATATTATCATGAAAAAAGAATACATTAGTTTGTTAATCTGCCCATATTGTCATGGAAATCTTTCATTAAAAATATCTAAAGAAGAAAATGACGAGATAATAGAAGGCAAGCTTATATGCAATAATTGCAAGAGAGAATATGATATTAAAGATGGGATACCAAAAATGATATAGTGGGCCCGCCGAGATTTTCCACCATGCCTGCAAACTTAACAAGGCATGTATTTGAACTCGGGTCTATGACTCCCGAAGCCACAAGGATAAGCCAAGCTACCCCACGGGCCCATTTGCTATAAAAACAGGATTTATAGGCTTTCTGCTTCTGCACTCCACGGCTTAAATAAGCTTATTATTCTGACTTCTCTTTCCTTGCTTTCGTTCCATCCTGCCTTATCGTATGCAACAACTTTTAGTGTTTTAAGACCTATCTGTCCTCCCCACTTCCATTCATACGGAGGTTCTGTAAAGTTTGCCACTTCTTTATTATCCACCAAGAAGGAAACGTTGCTTATTCCAGAAATATTATCACTTACATCCGCAGTTACTGTTATCTTTCCTATTACAATTGTTTTTCTAGCAGGCAATATATCCCTTCCAAATACATATAGCCTTTTTTCCTTTGGAGATGTTATCTTAACAACAGGCTTTGTTCTATCTATTTTTATGGTTTTGTTTTTAACATTCTCTTTATTCATTACATTATCATAAGAATAAAATTCTATTAAATGAGTTCCTTCATCACTTATAGTAATAGATGTGGTATATTTATTCCACGATATATTGTCTATTCTATAATATGTCTCCTTCACCCCAGATAAGTTATCATTTGCATGAAAAGTTATTGTTACATTGCTCTTATACCATTCATCATTTCCCTTATTTCCAGATACATTTATTGTTGTTGTTGGTGGCATTGTATCAACGGTTACATTACAGGTATCGGTATCATATCCTCCACTATCATCTGTAACATTTAATGTCACAGTATATTCTCCATTATTTGAATAAGTATGATGCACAACTTCTCCACTACCAGTGCTTCCATCCCCAAATTTCCAGTGCCATGATACTATGTTTCCATCGGGGTCATGACTTCCACTCCCATCCAGTGTAACTGTAGAAACATTCACAAGTTGGTCGGGGCCAGCATCCGCCACAGGCGGTTGATTTGCTATTGTTATAACTTTTTCCACCTCATCTGCAGTCACATTTCCACTTATATTCCAGACTACCAGCAATTCTACAGTATATGTTCCTGGTCTGCTATATGTATGAGTTGGATTTTTTTGTGGCGAGCCGCCGCCATCTCCAAAATACCACATTCTATCCGTTATATTGGCTTGATTATCTGAATCGTCATAAAACTGCACAGTATCAGCAGTTGATGGGCTGGCAGGCGTCCAGTGAAAATCTGCTTGCGGTCCATTTGCATTTACAAAGTTTATGAGAGAGGCCAGAAGAAACACACCAATGAGTATACTCATTTTTTTCATCTTTCTCACTACTATGTTATATAAATTTAGTTTTTAAGGGTATCGCTCATTTTCGCTTTGTCAATAAATCCTTTAGCAACTATATAGATTTCAGAACTCTGTTTTCTGCTTGCTTTTGGAGCATGTGGCTTAACCATTTTAAATTTTTTCCTCACTTTTTCCAAAAATTCTGGGTAATCTTCTCCTTCAAATATTTTGCACAAAAAATTTCCTCCCTGTTTTAGAAATTCTTCAGCAATTTTGAGAGCATTCTCGCACAACCATACACTCCTTGCCTGATCCATGGTGTAATTTCCACTTATATTTGGTGAAGCATCTGATATGACTGCATCCACCTTTCCAACAATCTCTCTTAATTTTTTTATTATGTCATTGCTTGTAATATCTTCCTGTAAAAATGTGACATTTTTTATTTCCTGCATTGGCTTTAAGTCAATTGCTATAACCTTTCCATATCGAGCCGCAATCTGGCTCCATCCTCCCGGTGAAGCACCCAAATCTATGAATGTTCCTCCCTTCCTTAATATGCCATATCTATTATGAATTTGAATGAGTTTGAATGAAGACCTCGCCCTGAAACCTTCTTTTTTTGCCTCTCTATAATAATAATCCTGTTTTCTTTCCCTATACCATCTCGTCATAAAACAACATCTAAATCCAACTGCTCTGCAAGTTCTTTATATCTATTTCTTATGGTAACTTCTGTAACACCTGCAATATCTGCAACCTCACGCTGTGTTCTCCTCTCCCCACACAATATGGAAGCAATATATATGGCGGCTGCTGCCACACCTGTTGGACCACGCCCGCTAGTAAGTTCCTTTTCTTCAGCCTGCCTCAATATTTCTAAAGCCTTTGTTTTTGTATCTTCATTCAATTGGAGTTCGCTGCAAAATCTCTCAATGTAGTCCTGAGGTGAGGTTGGCATAAGCTTCAAAGCAAGCTCTCTCGCAAGAAAACGGTATGTTCTTCCTATCTCTTTTCTATCAACTTTTGAAGATGCAGCCACTTCATCCAAAGTGCGGGGCACACCCGTCTGGCGGCAGGCAGCATATACGGCTGCTGCTGTAACTCCCTCTATGCTCCTCCCCCTTATCAAATTCTTTTCTATAGCTCTTCTATAAATCATGGCTGCTGCTTCTCTCACATTTCTTGGAAGTGCCATATCCGATGATATTCTATCCAATTCTGATAATGCCGATGCCAAACTTCTCTCCGATGCTCCCCCAACTCTTATCCTGCGTTGCCATTTTCTTAACCTGTATAACTGAGCTCTGTTTCTTGTTGGAATTGACTTTCCATAGCTGTCTTTATTCTTCCATCCTATCATTGTGCTCAGTCCTTTATCGCGGGCAGTATAATCTAAAGGAGCTCCTGTTCTTGCTCTTTTTTCTCTTTGCTCAGGATCAAAAGCACGCCACTCTGGACCTTGATCAATATATGAATCATCTATAACAAGACCACAATCCTGACATATAAGCTCTCCCCGTTCATAATCCCATACCAAACGAGTTGAACCGCATTCAGGGCACCTTTTTATTTCCTCAATTTCAGCTTTTTTTCTAACCATTTTATAACCTCTAAAATTTAAACTTTTTGAATGAATAGCATTCTTATATATAAATATTTCGGTGGTATTTTTATACCCCATTAAAAATCTTTCGCATTCCATATATTGCGAATTCTTTCAACACCTTTTATTTTTTTAATGTAATCTGCAACACTTTTTGGAACAAGATGATTCCATTTCTTTTTTTCAGCAATTCTCTTTCTTATGATAGCACCTTTATATTCATTTCTTTTGAATAATGGAACAGATAAAACTTCATAGCCCTCTCTCTCAAAAATTTCTTTTATAACCAGATTATTTGAAATAACTTTATCAAAAGATGGTATTAAATCAACAACATGCTTTGCATAAACCCCATATCTATTTATATCTGGAACAGGAGCGATATAAAATTTTTTTATTTTATATTCTTTCAATGCTTCATAAATCATTTCATATCTTTCTCCCGCTGTAAAAGGATTTTCTTTTGTAAAACTTTCATAAGCAGAACCTATTGCTATAACAAATTCAAAATCAAAATTTTTTAAAATTGATACATGCCCAAGATGCAATGGCTGGAATCTTCCTATAAATAATGCACGCATGGATAATAATAAACGCATGAAATAATTAATTTTCTATTTATTCCAATAAAAGCAATAAGCTGAATGCCATGAGCAATGCAGTAGAAGAAATTGTTGCATATCTGCCTACAACCGATTTTTCTTTAATTAGTTCAATCTTTTCAAAAGGTATTGCAAAAAATGGTAAAATTGCTGTTGTTGAGATTAAATGCCATATTGTAAATGGTATAGCCATTAGATAACATAATATAAATCCATGCAGGCTGTAGCCATAGTATCCTCCAAGCCACCATCCAAAATTTGTCCATATATCATATATCAATATTGATGGAATGCTATATAAAATAAATTTTCCAAAGCTTTTATTTTGCATTAAATATCCCATGCATCCAAGTATCGCAAATCCTGACCATGTGAAAAGGAAGATGTAGTTATTTCCTATAAACACATCGGTTATCAACATTACTGAAAAAGGCACAAAAAAGCTGTAATAGTTGCCTAAATATTTCCCTGCAACTAAAGAAATGGCTGCAATAACAAAAAATACATCAGCTGGCATGAAAATTGGTTGTTCTGTCCCTGCTAAATTTATATATACATGGGGCGCAGGCGGAAGAAAGTGATGGAGCCAGATTCTTGATGCCACACCTATAAAAATCAGGAGGAATGCAATAACAAGCCTATTTAATGATAGATATTTCATTTTATCATACTGAGAAAATCCATACATTGCTTTGAATAACATTATAATTTCCTGCCATATCATAAGCAATTGCCTTAATTACATAATTCCCTATTGCTGTTTCATTCCATTTCCAGCTATATGGCTCTTTTTCATCTATTTCTTTTAGTTCATCATCAATATAAAATTTCACTTCTTTAACTCCCGATAGATCATCTGTAGCATCTGCCTTTATCGTTATTTTTCCAATTATATACGAAATGCCAGAAAAATGAAGTATTTCCCTATCAAATATATATACCCCTCCTGTCGGTTTTGTAAATTCAATAGATGGTGGAGTAATATCTGTTACTATATGTACATGTATTCTTACTAATATAGATGCTGTATCTGGATTCTTACCATATCCTCCGTAAAACCAATCAACTGTATCCCCCTCATTTAGTTGATATTTGTCTGCACCAGTCCATGGCATCGGTTCATCTGGATAATTCACCCAATATTGCCATCCATCCATTCCCTCATTTTCCTTCCCAGCTATCGAATCAACGAGTAATGAACCATATTGTTGATACCATTTATCGTTAACCGTATAATCAAAATTACCTTTCTTAGATGCCTTATCTAAAGCACCTAAAGCAGTTGTGCTACTCAATTTATATGTTTTACCACTATTGTATGCTGTAACTTCAAATGTTGTATTTTTTACAAGCGTTACATCAC
>JAGGSX010000203.1 GCA_021158865.1 Thermoplasmata archaeon | reverse complement strand
TAACATTTTGCCCACCTCCTTTTATAATGCGGGGGCGGGCTTTAACATATCATCACAGCAATTAAATGGAAAAATTTAAAGCTGCATTCTTTTATACATAGGAGCGGGCGTGATCTAGCTGGTTAGGATATGAGCCCTCCAAGCTCAATGCCCGGGTTCGAATGCATGTCTTGCAATGCTACATTTTCTCGTAAGCATGCTCGAAAATCCCGGCGCCCGCATTCCTACGCATAATAAAATTTTTTATATTTTTTGTGATATGCTATAAATATGAGAAAATACAGAAAAATAAATGAATTGCTGGTTAGGAATGCAAGAAAATATCCAATATATGAATGCATGATAAATCCATCTTGGAAAGAAATGGGATTGGCAATAATTTTATTATCGAGGAAAAGACCTGATGGCAACATTCTTTTTGGCTGTTATTTAGTGGATATATTCTGTCTTGGCTTAAAAGATACTTTCTGGAATTCTAATTTTCCTTTAGAAAGATATGAAAATGAATTAAAACCGGCTGTTTATCGTGATGAAGAGCCTATTGATTGCGATATTTCTATGGCCCATCAAATTATTTATGGAGCAATAGAATATGCCCATAAACTTGGTTTTAATCCTCATAAAGATTTCAGAATCACAAAACATATTTTGAAAGATAAAAATAATTTGAAAATGGATGCGGATATAGAATTTGGTAAAAACGGAAAACCATTATACATTGCAGGTCCTAACGACGATATTGAAGCAATTCTAAAAAAGCTTGGGGAAAAATTGGGAGAAGAAAATTTCTATTATATATATGAAAAGAAATAAGCCACATTTTTTATGTTGCCTGCTTTAACTACAAATATTTAATAGGCTATAGCTTATATTTTATATGAAAAATTTAATTGTGTTCATGCTTTCTGGCGTTTTATTTATGCCTGCAATTGCAAATGCTGTGGTATTTGGAGAGTTTGCTTCTTCCTCTATTTCGAATGATAACTCAAATGAAATTCTTTTCGATATATATATAACAGTCATAACTATCCTTTTTATTATGTGACCATGGTTGGAAATGAAAATAAATTTGCTTATGAGCGATTAAAAAATGATTATAATTTTAATTCATATCCAACAGTATTTTTTGATGGAGGATATAAGGTTGATTTAAATGCTACAAAAAATTCTTATGAAAATTCAATAATAGAATGCATGGTAAGAAATAAAACAAGTTTGCCTGTCGGCGTTAATGCTACATGGATCGAATGTCCGTGCCAGCAGGGTCTCTTCATTGAGATGGCTATTAAAAATAATTATAACAAAACATATAATGGCATATTAAGGGTTTATACAACAGAAGTAAATTCAAGGTGGCATGATTATTATGCATTACAATACCACTTCGGATTTTTAGAATTTGCTTTTGTCAGGAATATATCGATACTGCCAAAAGATGAAGTCATAATACCAATTACATAGCATTCAAAAATTAATTTTCCAGACGTTGATAAAGATGATGCTAATAATTTAATAGTAATTGTAGCAGTTTTCAATTCATCTTATCAAATAAAATATTCTTGCCCACCAAATAAAAATCCATTTAAAGCATATTATGTAGATGGATTGGCAGCTTTTACACCTTCTAACACTCCTCCTTCTATCTCAATAATTTCTCCAAAACTGAATCATCTTTACATATTCAATAGAGAAATAATGAAATTTCCATATACTTTGATAATTGGAAGCAAAGAAGTTAAAATAGAAGCATGGGATAAATCTGGCATAAGCATCATTGAAATATATGTAGATGGAAAATTAATGGAAACTTTGAAAGTTATACATGGACATGGAGGGGATACGCTCGTCATTCTCTTACAGCAGCCTATAACAATAAAGGCTTGAATTCGTCTTGTTCATTGTCTGCTTTCTTGCTATCCTAATTTATTCAATCCCAACTATGTTTCCATTCTCATCTACATTTATTCTGCCTGCCGCCGGCTTTGCGGGCAGCCCTGGCATTGTTGTTATTTTTCCTGTTATTGGGACTAAAAAGCCCGCTCCTGCTGATATTCTTATTTCTTTTATTGTTATCTTGAAATTTTTTGGTCTCCCTCTTATGCTTGGGTCATCAGTCAGACTATATGGTGTTTTTGCCATGCAAATTGGCAAATTCATCAAACCAAGTTTATTTATTATTCTTATATCATCTTCTGCTGTAACACTATAAACAATTTTGCCTGCTCCATATATCTTTTTTGCAATCATATCAATTTTTTCTTTTACTAACATATCCAAGCTATATAAAAATTTGAATTTTGGTTTTACATTGTAAATTAAATCAATAACTTTTCCAGCCAATTCTATTCCTCCTTCTCCTCCTCTTTCATATACATCTGCAACAGCAAATGGCAAATTCAATTGATTACAAAAGTTTTCTATAGCCATTATTTCTTTATCTCCGTCATTTGGAAATTTATTCAATGAAATTATCAATGGCAGGCCAAACATCTGTATATTCTCTATATGCTTTTTCAAATTTTCTAATCCTTTTTTCAAAGCCCTTATACTTTTCTTTCCTTTTCTTGCATCTTCAAGCGACATTCCTCCATGCCATTTTAGTGCTTTCGTTGTTACAACTAAGACAACGATGGTTGGCTTCAGCCCATATCTACACACGATATTGAAAAATTTTTCTGCTCCTAAATCGGTTCCAAATCCCGCTTCTGTAACGAAATAATCTGCAAGCTTTAATCCAATCTTCGCTGAAATCAAACTGCTTGTTCCATGGGCAATGTTTGCAAAAGGTCCTCCATGAACAAATGCAGGAACATGTTCTGTTGTTTGAACTAAATTTGGCTTTATTGCTTCTTTTAATAAAGCAGCCATTGCTCCTACAGCATTCAATTTCTTTGCCGTTATTGGTTCCTCGTCATAAGAATATGCAACTATTATCCTCTCCATTCTTTTTTTTAGCTCATCCATGCTGTTGCTCAAGCACAAAATTGCCATTATTTCTGATGCAGCTGTAATTGAAAATCTATCTTGCCTGGGAACACCATTTTTTGGTCCTCCTAATCCAACGACTACGTTACGCAAATTTCTATCATTCATATCCATGACACGTGGCCAAACAATGTATCGGGGGTCAATATGGAATTTATCTCCATGAAAAATATGATTATCCAATAAAGCAGATAAAAGATTATTGGCACTTCCAATTGCATGCATATCTCCATTAAAATGCAAATTTATATCATCAGCGGGCAGAACCTGGCACCTGCCGCCGCCTGTTCCGCCACCCTTAATTCCCATAACAGGACCAATGCTTGGTTCTCTTATTGAAAGCATTGTTTTTTTCCCAAGTATTGAGAGGGCTTGGGCTAAGCCAATTGTCATTGTTGTTTTTCCTTCTCCATCGAATGTTGGATTTATTGTTGTTACCAAAATGAGCTTTCCATCTTCTCTCCTTCCAATTCTTTTTAGAATATCAGGATTTACTTTTGCTTTGTATGTTCCATAAGGAATGAGTTCTTTTTTTCTAATTCCAATGCTTTTTGCAATTTCTTCTATTTTCTTCATTTTAATCCAGCCATTTATTAACTATTTTCATAATTTCATTGAATTTAACTTCCATGCCATTTTCCATATTTTTTATTTTTTCTTCCATTTCCTTTTTATATTCTTCATCTTTCAAACTCTTCAAATTTATTTTTATATTCATAACAGCCGATTTAAATGCGGTTTTCATCATCAAAGCCGAAACACCAGCATCACTTATTGAATTTTTATTCCCTTTCTCAGCAATTTTTTTTATTCCATCCATCAAATCAATACAATTTTTAGCTGTTTTATATGGAACATTTGCAGCTTTTTTAAAAGATTTTTCAATATCCTTCTTTTCTTTAAATGCTTTCATCACTTCATCAAATGCAAGTGCATCTTCATTGACCAAATTTAAAAATTTTTTTCTTGCCTTTTTAAACACATTTAAAAATTCCTTCATTTCTTCTTCAACATCAGCATATTTCTTCTTTCCTATGGTCAGATTGCAGACCATTTCAGCAAGGCTACATGCTATGGCGCCTGCCAAAGCAGCAATGCTTCCGCCACCCGGTGTCGGTGAGGGGCTTGCAACCTTTTCAATAAAATTTTTTATTGGCAGCTCTTCCATCACGTTATCTCCTCCAACAACCTTTTTTCTATTATCTGGCTTGAATCAAATTCTTTGAGCCGGAGATAAAAGCTTGCGATATCAACAATTGCATCCAATGGAGTCATTCCAACAATTTCACTTGATAAAATATGCGTTCCATATCTCTCTGCTTCTCGTTTTATTGTTTCGAAAACTCTGAACAACGGAGTTTTCTTATAATTTGTCATATTCATTGAAACTTGAACTATGCTTCCAACTTCAAATCCCATGGCTTTCACATATCTATAACCACCGCTGCTATGACGAACTGCTTTTGCAATTTTTTTTGCAATTTTTATATCATCTGTAGCAAGATTTACATTAAATGCAATCAAAAATTCTCTTGCTCCTACTGCTGTTGCCCCAGCTGTTGGATGTATTTTATTTGGTCCATAATCTGGCTTTTTTTCAGGATTTTTTCCTATTTCCTCTCTTAATCCCTCAAATTCGCCCCTTCTTACATCAGCCAAATTTTTTCTTTCTGGTTGTCTGGCAGCTTCTTCATATAAAAAGCATGGAACATTTGTTTTGGAAGAAAATTCTTCTGCGAATTCATTTGCAAGTCTTATACAATCTTCCATGGCAACATTCATTAATGGAATAAAAGGGACAACATCCATTGCTCCCATTCTTGGATGTTCTCCTTTATGCTTATTCATGTCTATCAGTTCAACAGCCTTTATTGACATTGCCAAAGCAGATTTTTTTACATCTTCTGGTTCTCCTATGATTGTTACATCTGTTCTATTATGGCTTGGGTCAGAATGAATATTCAGAATTTTTACTTTAAATTTTTTACCTTCATTTATTATGGCATCGATAACATCCTTCCTTTTTCCCTCGCTGAAATTGGGGACACATTCAACAAGTTTCATGTGGATGATATAGCAATATATTTTAAGTATTATTCGGTTAAATTCTTATCAATACTTCCATCTGGAAGCATGTTATCAGGATGAGCTATGCCATTTTCTTCCATTTGATACCTTATGCAACTTTCCCAATCACCTTTGCAATAAAATTCAATCCATTTTTTATCAAGCATGCCTTTATCATAAAAATAATGCATTGGGCATACAGGAAACCATTTGCATTCATGCAGAAAAATTTTAAGTTTTGAATAATGTTTTATCATTTCTTTTTTAATATCATTGTTATAGAGCAACGATGCTGGATGATGCAATGGATATATTTTCTTCTCAGACAAAAATAATTTTCCATAAGGCATATCCACCATTTCTATTCCATATTTTTTGAATATATGCTTGGTTGCATAGTAGCCAAGAGGAACTATTATCTCTGGATTTATTATTTCTATCTCCATATCCAAATATTCGCTGCATGCTTCTATTTCATCTTTTTTTGGTTTCCTGTATTTTGGCAGGAAGCATTTTATCAAATTTGTCATATAAATTTGCTCTCTTTTAACACCTGCATTTTTTAAAAGCTCATCTAAAACTTTTCCAGATGGGCCAATAAACATTTTCGCTTCCCTATCTTCATTCTCACCCGGCGCCTGAGCCACCAGCATTATACGCGCATTTAAATTTCCTTCTCCAAGAACAACATTTGTCCTGCTTTTCCAGAGCCTGCATTTTCTGCATTTTGTTATTTTTGCATTTAATTCTTCAATTTTCATTCTCTACGCAATTTTATGTCCAATGTTTTACTGTTATCTCCAATTTTAATCTGTATTGTTGTCTTATATGTATAATGGAATGTTGCATTATTTTTATTTGATGTGTAATTGGCCACTACTCTATAAGTTGCTGGGAAAAGAGTTATTGAATAGTCTCCTGTTGAATTTGAAGATGTGCTGTCATTTCCTGCATTTTTATCTGGAGCTTTTATAACTGTAAACGTTATTGGTGCATCTGATATGCTTTCATTATTATCAAACCTTCCATTTCCATTAAAATCATACCATACTTTTCCATGCACTTCAACCTTTGATGGGACCAACGATATATTATACCATGATGTTGCATTTGGTTTTACCTCAACATTTCCTCTGTTCGATACATCATATCCTGGCTTGACAGCTGTTATTGGATAGACAGACGGAATCAAATGCTTTATTTCATAAGAGCCGCCATAGGCAGATACTTGTTTACTTCCAAGAACCACTGTTGCATCTACTTTTTTATCTATACTTGCATTGTATTTTCCATCTCCATCTTTATCCCAATATACTATTCCTCTGACAATTCCTCTTTCAACATTTATTGTTCCTATATCAATTTTCCATGGTTTAATTCTCATAGCCTGTTCATCGCTTATATTCAAATAAACTTTCTTAATATCAACTTTTTTACCACTTTGTCTATCATAATTATATATATCAATTATTACATTTCCTCCGGGGACAATGACATTAAAATTTCCATTGGCATCTGTTGTTGTAATATCATGGGATATGGATCTATTCATTCCAAAAATTGTTACATTTTTCTGAACTTCTACAATAGCCCCCGAAATTGGTTGTCCTTCGCTTTTAATATTGCCCTTTACTTCAGCACCTTCATAATATTTTGCTATTACAACAGCTGGTAAACCAATGCATAGGCTGCCTCTATTGAAATAAAATGGCTTTTCTTTTGTTACTGGTGAAACATATTCAGCTATAAAGTGCTTCATGCCAGAAGTTGGATTCATGTAATAGACAAGCTGATAACTACTGGAGTAATTTTCAAAAATACTTTTAGGTATATTGCCCAAATACGCACGATATGTCATGCTGTTATAAAAAGGTTCTTTTCTTTGTACTTGAGGAATAAACCTTCCATAAGTATCTTCTATATCCTCTCTGCTCATGCTTTGTGTAATGTTTTTAACTTCATCGGGTGTGAATTTCTGCTTTGTTTTATTGGCAACATACCACAGTTTAAAGTATTTGTCTTCTGGTGTTTCGTATCCATAAACTCCTTTATCTGCAAGAAATGTGAAAACATTGAATATATTTATATCATATCCCTCCACTCCATAATAACGAATGCTATATCCAGTCACATTTTGTACTTCTCTATATAACATGGTTAAATTTTCATCATCAAGTTTCATCAGCAATTTTGTCGCATCATGATACATAGCATTTTCCTCTCTTACACGATATTTCTTTCCTCCATACTCTTCTCCTATTATTGTATTGTATGAAGGAGCATATTTTGTTGGCTCTTCAAGTATGTTTGTTAAGTTTTTGCTCTCATTTCCAAGATATTTTTCAAAAACTTTGCTAAGATTGGAACTTATTTTTCCGTCATGCTTTTGCATATCTCCTTGAGCAAGCCTTACTATCCAAACTGCTACGGCTTCATCCTCACTTTCTGCTGTTTGAAAATTTGCAGCTGGCGGTATCCCTTCCTGAAAGTTATCCGCTACTGTAGGATTCTTTGCCACAGCAACACAATAAAATCCATAGTCCCACCAAGATATGAAACCAGGTTTTTTATCATTACTATAGTTTGCTGTCTGATTATGCAACCATGATAATGCATCTGTCCAATATTTTTCGGTATGGATACTCAATCCAAAAGCTCCAAGCTTGTCAGTATGAAATTTATTCTTCATCGTAGATGGAATGGAAGCATCAAAGGCAAGCCATCCATTTGGGAAAACAATGAAGAAGGCAATAAATATTACTCCAAAAACATGCCTCAATTTCAAGGCTTTTTTTATGCCATACAACCCGCCGCCAAGCCCCCTCAACGATTTAATCATTCCTTTAAAATCAATCCTTTCTATTGTATACCATATCGTTATTGCTCCAAGTATTGCCATTAAAGGAACGAGGTCATTTAAAAATCTTCCTGCTTGAGAAGTTAACCATGTTTCGACGGCAAACCATGCCAAAACAACCATATATTCTCTTTTCCACCCTCTTTTATAATATTTATATAAAAGATAAAAAAATCCGAACCATCCCAAGAAGTATATAACGGGTCCAAAGGACATTACTGTTCTGCTGAAATTAAATGTTGAAGCTTCTGCAATTGTTAACGCAGTTTTATTTCCATATACTCCATGGTATAAAATCTTTGAAAGCCCCACTAATGGTGATAGAAATGCATTTGTAGTATTTCTTATGAGATATAAAAAAGTGAGGAATGCACCGGCAACAATAGCAATTGATGGTAAAGACAAAATCCATGGAATATTCTTTTTTCCAAGCCATAGATATATGCCACTAAATATTGCAACTGCTATTGGAGAAAATAAATAAACATCTAAAGTAAAGCCATGTTTAACCCATAATATAGGGAAAGCAATGATGTAGCCAACAGATAGAGCAATTAGGCTACTCCTTACAATATGAATGCTTATTTTATTTGCAAATATATCAACAATCATTTGGGCAATTGAATAAACTGCTATTAAAGCAAATATGTATTGACCAGCTACCCAAACCATTGCAACTGCTGATGCAAAAATTCCCGACATGGCGGCAAAAATTGAACTTTTTATCACATTTTTTTCTTTCAAGCTAAATATTAAAAAAGCAAGTGTTGTTGTGATAAGCAAGAGTATGGCAGAATCAGTATCATAAAGTGCATAAGCAGAACCATGACCGGAGCTTAGATGAATAGGAATCATCGGAATAATCCATGATGCTATAACACCCACTTTTTTATTGAAAAGACTTTTCCCAATAAAATAAACAGGTATGACAATCAATGCCCCATATAAAGCAGGCAAAAATTGCATTGAATAGCCAAAAGCAGAAGATGGATGCATAAACAATGACAAAAATTTTCCAGATGCTATCGTTACCATTGTGAATAAAGGCGGCCTGCCTCCTGAGCCGCCGAGAGGATAATTTAGAAATGGGTCTTTTTCGCCGTGGGCGCCTCCTATGTATGCATATTTTCCAGTTTTTAGGGTTTGTTGAAGGATACGCATATTATAATACGGGTCAGGACCAGAAAGATAGAATTTATCTTCCATTGTTTTTCCGTCTTTGTTTATTGCAACACCTGACGTTAGGTTGAAATAGGTATTGAGGAACAAAACAGTTATGAACGCTGCTGCTACAAGCGGAATGACATATTTATTACGCATACTAATCAGCGTGATAAAAACTCACCAATTATATATTTTGTGGTTGTATAGAAAGAGAGCATTTTTTACTGATTCATACCTTGCATTATTTTTAAGGGTGGTATTGTTTTTAGAACACTAAAAAGAAGGAGGCAGGGAGGGTGAGGAGGCGATTTGCACCAAAAATGCAAAAAACTCCCTGCCTGAGAGTGTAATACATCAAAATTAAAAAATTTTGCCATTGTGCTGGTTTTCATGAAAAATAAATTTGAGAAAGAGCGTCATTCAGATAGATTTTTATTAATTACATTTATAATAATCATGGAGAAAATGATAGAAATATGGCGCTCTTCATTGCTTTTTGCTATTCCGATAATTGTATATGGAATTGCCTTAGCTCCTGCATCAATTTTTTTATATTTTGATATAAATTTTTTTTCTTTTGAAATCTTTCACATCATCCTATTTTCAATTTTTTTAATGTTTGATTATTTTATTCTTTTATTCTCATTGATTTTTTCTTCTGCTTTTTTTATAAATGTATTGAATTTAAAATATGAAGAAGGAGAATATGAACAAAATTTAAAAGAAAAGATGTATTTTAAATATAATCTGTATTTTATTCTTTACTATCCTGTCTATAGATTTCTCAACATAATTGTATATCCTCCTATAAAGTCATTCTACCTTCGTCTCATAGGTGCAAAAATTGGGAGAGGAACTTTTCTTTCCTTAGATGAAATAATTTTTGATCCATGTTTGATTGAAATTGGCGAGAAAACAATGATAGGTTCAAAGGCGATGATATTAGCTCATATAGGAGAAGAAAAATTGATACTGAAAAAAACAAAAATTGGAAAAAACTGTATTATTGGAACTGAATCATTGATAATGCCCGGCGTTGTTATAGAAGATAATGTTGTTTTAGGAGCAAAAAGTTTTGTTCCAAAAAATGCAATTCTTAAAAAAGGAAAAATTTATGCTGGTGTGCCAGTAAAAGAAATAAATATTTAAGAAAAACATTTTTATCGTCACCTTATTATATCAAAATTTATTTCAGGATGTGGATTTAATACTTAGCATTAAAAAAAATCCAAAGAAGACAATTTTTGCAATATTCATAATCACATTGATATTCCTCTCGATAATATTTACTAAAGGACTTAAATATGAATTCAATGAAGAAAGTTTTTTTCCAAACAATAAGATTGTTAAATCAAATGAAGAAATTCTTAAAGAGTAGATCAATTTTTGCTACGTCTCGCTGCAGATAATT
>JAGGSX010000089.1 GCA_021158865.1 Thermoplasmata archaeon | reverse complement strand
CTTATGAGATTTTAAATAAAGGAGAAGAAATTCATGGAAGATTGCATGTAAGAGTTGAAGCAAGCGAGATTAAAAATTTAATAGTAAAATTAAAGGAAAATGGATTCAATCATTTTGTCATGTTATCATGCATTGATTGGCTCGATGCCAATGAATTTGAATTGGTTTACCATTTATGGAGTTATGAATACAAAGAGCATGTAATGCTTTTTTTAAGATTGCCAAGAGAAAATCCAAAAATGGAATCATTGCATGATATTTTCCCTCAAATTGAAACTTATGAGAGAGAAATACATGAATTGTATGGAGTATATTTTGAAGGAAATAAAAGATTGAAACCACTCTTTTTGGAAGGATGGCGAGATATTCCACCTATGAGAAAGGATTTCGATTCAAAGAAATTTGTAAAAGATGTTTATGAAAAAATTCCAGAAGTGGAGGAAGATGAAAATGAAGGAATATGAGCTTTTTATTGGTCCTCAACATCCTGGCACAACAGGAAATATGATGTATCATATATGGGCAGATGGGGATGTTGTAAAAAAAGTAGAATGTAATGTTGGCTATTTACATCGCGGCTTCGAAAAATTGATGGAATCTCGTTTGTGGATGCAGAATGTTCCTTTAATTTGTAGAATTTGTGTTCCTGAACCAGATGTGAATGAAGCTGCCTATGCAATGGCTGTAGAAGATTTAATGGAATGGGAGATTCCGGATAGAGCGAGATACATAAGAACAATTGTTTTGGAACTTGCAAGAATATCAGCATATCTAATGGCGATAGGAGGATATGCTGGAAGCATCGGGATATACACACTTCCTCAATGGGCTTTTGGAGACAGAGACTACATCTTGGATATTTTTGAACAGCTTACAGGAGCAAGAGTATATCATATTTATATATGGCCAGGTGGTGTGCGATGGGACATGCCTGCTGAGCTGCCCATGCTTATGGAAAAAACTCTTTCATATATTGAAGAAAGGCTCAAGATGTATGACGATGTTTTATTCCGCAATAGAATATTTTTTGATAGAGCCGTCGGCATAGGAAAAATTCCCCATGGGAAAGCTATAGAATGGGGGGTAACTGGACCAAATTTGAGAGCATGTGGCTATGGCTATGATGTTAGAAAGCTTGAACCCTATGCTGCCTATGACGACATAGATTTTGATGTTGTTAAGTATCCCAACTTTAATGGATTTGATGTTCCTTCAGAAGGATGTGATGTATATTCAAGAATGCTTGTTAGAAGGATTGAAATTGAACAAAGCATAAATATAATAAGGCAGGCATTGAAAAAAATGCCTTCTGGAGAACACATATTGAAGCATCCAAATTGGTTGAGATGGAAAGTTCCAGCGGGTTATTCTTTTAAAAGGGTTGAGAGTAGCAAAGGCGAGTATGGATACTTTGTTGTAAGCGATGGAGGGCTAAAGCCAGTAAGGATTCATGTAAGAGGACCAAGCTACACCCACGGAATAAATGTTGCTGAAAGTATATTGAAAGAAGCAAACATTGCAGATGTATCACAAATTTTGTTTAGTCTTGATGTTTGTGCTCCTGATATAGAGAGGTGAAAATATGAGTATATTAAAACCATTGAAAGCATGGAAACATCTTGCAAAAAAACCACATACAATAAGATATCCATACGAAGAGCATGTGGATATGGAAGGAAAAAAATTGCCAGTTGATACTTTAAGAGGATTCCATACAAATGATTTGGATAAATGCATTGGATGTGGTTTATGCGGAAAAATTTGTATGAACGAAGCAATAACTTATGAAAAAATTCCTGAATTAAAAGAAAAAGGATTGAAAGGCATAAACATTCGTCCTGTCATAGATTATGGAAGATGCTGTTTCTGTGGTTTATGCACTGAAATATGTCCAACAAAATCATTAAAGCTGACACCAAATTTCAAATTGATTAGTACTGATAAAAAAGATTATAAATTTATGCCAACTCAACTTGTCGAGAAAAATGATGATTTTGCAGTTGATTTAGATAAAGTTTTATTCAGCCCAGATGATTATTCTAAAAAATTTAATGAAGAGGAAAAAGATAATGCAAAAGAATCATAACCTTACTAAGAATTTATTGAAACATGCTTTCAAATGCTGTTTAGTAAATATTAAATATACAAACGATATTTTATGCCACTTATGACAGAAGAAAGTAAAGAAAATGAGGAGTTCAAATACATAGTTCGTATTGCAGCCACAGATATAGATGGAAATAAGCCTACGAGATATGCTTTGCTTCAGATAAAGGGCATAGGATATATGTTGGCAAATTCAATAATAAACTATACGGGCATAGATGGAATGGAAAGAATAGGAAAATTGAGTGATAAAGCCATTGAAAATTTAAGCAATGCGATTTCTACATTAAATGAATGGTTGCCATTATGGATGAGAAATAGGAGAAAAGATTTATTTACTGGGGAAGATAAACATTTGATAGGTAGCGAAATAGATTTGACAAAGAGAGAGGATATTAATTTACTCAAGAAAATAAGAGCATATAGAGGAATAAGGCATGAGAGAAAACTTCCAGTAAGAGGACAAAGAACAAGGAGTAATAAAAGGTCAGGCTTAACAGTAGGGGTTATAAAGAAAAAAGTGAGAGGAGGAAAGTAAAATGGGAGACCCAAAATTTGCGAGGAAAAAATTTGAAACACCGTCTCATCCATGGGAGAAGGCGAGAATAGATAGAGAAGGAGAGTTAATTCAAAAATATGGATTGAAAAGCAAAAGAGAAATATGGAAAGCTGAGACATTTTTAAGAAAAATAAGGGAACAGGCAAGGAATTTAAGGGCGAGAGAAGGACAAGAGCAAAGTGAAAAAGAAAAAAGTTTATTAATTAAAAGGCTCATGAGACTTGGGTTACTCACAGAAAATGCCGCACTTGACGATGTTCTTTCCATTTCAATAGAAGATATTTTATCAAGAAGATTGCAAACTGTTGTTTATTTTAAAGGACTTGCTTCAACATTGAAGCAGGCTCGCCAATTTATAGTTCATCAGCATATTGCCATTGGTAATAGAATTGTTGATGTTCCCTCATATATGGTGAAAAAAGAAGAAGAGGACATGATAACATATTCAATGGCTTCTCCACTTCAGGATGAGGAGCATCCAATGCGTCCAAAAGCTGAGGAAGTTGAAATTATAAAGAAAGAAGGTGAATAAAATGGGAAAATGGGCTATAGCACATATATTTTCTTCTCATAATAATACAATAATAACCGTAACAGATTTAACAGGAGCTGAGACCCTTGCAAAATGCTCTGGGGGAATGGTTGTTAAATCCGATAAAGATGAGCCATCTCCCTATGCTGCCATGGTATCAGCTCAGAGGATAGCAGAAGAATTAAAAGAAAAAGGAATAGATTCAATTCATATAAAGGTAAGAGGCATAGGAACAGGAAGGAGCAAAAGCCCCGGAGCGGGGGCGCAGGCAGCCATAAGGGCTTTCGCCAGAGCTGGCATGAAAATAGGGAGGATAGAAGATGTGACTCCGTTGCCTCATGATGGATGCAGGGAAAAAGGAGGAAAAAGAGGAAGACGGGTATGAAATTCAAATTTCTTGAATTGAAGGATGATTATGCGAAGATATTATTTGAAGATACAACTCCTTATTTTGTTAATGCAATAAGAAGGACAATGATTGCAGATGTTCCAAAATTAGCAATAGAAGATGTTACAATTTATGATAACACATCAGCTCTTTTTGATGAGATAATTGCTCATCGTCTTGGATTGATTCCATTGTCAACGAACCTTGATATTTTAAGAGATTGTGATGATTGCAAAATTCATTACACATTGAGCAAGGAAGGAGAATGCACTGTTTATTCAGGTGACTTAAAAGCCGAAGACCCAATGTGGAATGTTAAAGATAAAAATATACCAATTGTAAGGCTTTTGAAAAATCAGCGACTCATTCTGGAAGCTGTGGCTATTCTTGGAACGGGAAAGGAGCATGCAAAATGGCAACCGGTTTGTGGTATAGGATATAAATATTATCCTGAAATTTCAATAGATGTAAAAAAATGTGATTTATGTAAAGAATGCATGGATGCATGTCCAAAGAATTTGCTCAGTATAAAAAGAAAAAAAATTGCCATAAAGAATATTGAAGAATGCACATTATGCAAGAGTTGCATGGAAAAATGCAGTAAAAATGCTATAAATGTTAGGGGAAATCCAAATAAAATAATAATGCAATATGATACTGATAGCTCACTAACTGCAAAAGAAGTTTTTAAAGAAGCATTGGATATTTTATATGAAAAATATGAAAATTTGGAAGAACAATTGAAATTGTGAAACAAAAATTATATATTTTCTATTTTGTATTTATATCATGAAAAAAATTGCTGTTATCTTGATAACTTTTATGATGATAGAAATATTGCCACTTTATCGTGGAAGAATAAATGAAACAAATGAAAAAATTGAGAAAAATTATGATACAGTTACAAAAGGATATTTTATAATTCAATGGGAACATAGTTATGGAAAATTGGGATGGTGGTCAGCCCGTTATGAAGGCCCGCAGCCAATTGGCGATGCTGATAACAACGGAAAAAATGAATTGCTTATAGGAGGGAGAGATCCTTTTCTGCGTGTAATGAGATGGAACGGCAATACATATATCGAGCAGGCTAAATTAATGGATCCAGTTTTTGGAATTGGATATGGTCTCTGGATAAAAATAGGAAAGCAATGGATTAATTTCCCACAGCCATTTGGCTCAGCCACAGGTTTTGCTATCGGTGATTTGGACAATGATGGAAAAAATGAAATTGGTGTAGCATGGGGTCGTCATTTCTCTGCATTTAAATGGGATGGAAAAAATTACAAACTTATGGCTCGTTATATAATTGCCAATAAAAATGAATGGGGAACAACCCTTGATTGCGTAATTGGTGATGTAGACAATGATGGAAAAAATGAAGTTATTATTACTGGTGGATATGAAAATGAGGCATCATTAATCATGCTCAAATGGAATGGAAAGGAATTTTTAAAGGAAGGAGAATGGGGAGATAAATCAATATATTTTCCATGGATAGGTGATGTTGATAACGATGGCAAGAATGAAGTTATTGTTGGCAATGGGAGAGATTTATATGTTCTAAAATGGAATGGGAATAAATTTGATTCAAAATTGATTGACCATTTCCCATATCAAGTTTTTGGATGTGTTGCAAAAGATAGCAACAATGATGGAATAAATGAGATACATGTTACTTTTGGATGGCCAAGATTGTGCATATATGAGTGGAATGGAAGCAGCTATAAAAAAATATACGATAAAACATGGGAAAATGAAGATGAAACAATAGAAGCAATAGATGTTGGAAATGTTGATGATGATGCAATGCCAGAAGTAGCAGTAGGAACAAATATTATTCATATATTGCAGTGGAATGGAAGTGATTATGAAGAGGAATATACAATAAATTCCACTCATGGCTGCCTTGCTGTAACATGTATTGGCGACATGGATAATGATGGCAAAAATGAGATAAATGCAGCCAATGTCTGGACAAGCGATAATGAAGATTATAAAGAATGGATATTCAAATATGTAGAATAAACCTTATCACTTCATCTGTAGAGGAAAACGCCAATCAATTCCAACTGTTTTGAATCCAACCTTTGGGATTGGTGGAAGGCGACGTTTATGCTCATTTTTCCTAACCATTTCATATATCCTCTCAACTTCTTTTATATCTACGCCAGCAAAATCAACTATTTTTTTTAGTTCCATTTTTGTTTCTATTCCATATAAAATTTTATCAATCTTTTCATAGGACAATCCAAGCTCTTTTTCATCAGTCTGTCCTTTCCATAAGCCAGCAGTTGGGGGCTTATTTATTATCTCTTCAGGCAATTTCAAATATCTGGCAATTTGATAAACCTGTGTTTTATACAAATCGCCAATCGGCATGAAGTCGGAGCCGCCGTCCCCATATTTTGTGAAATATCCCAATAGCAATTCAGTTTTATTTGATGTTCCGCATACCAGAGCGTCTATTTTATTCGCATATTTATATAAATATACCATTCTTATTCTTGCTTTTATGTTTCCTAAAGCAATTCTATTAATTTCCTCTTCATGGCTTACAAGAGAATGAATTATGGATGATATATCAATAATTTCATAGCTTACATTCAAATTTTTTGCAATCATGCGGGAATGTTCAAAATCATTTAATGGTGTTGCCGTTTCTGGTAAAAAAATTGTGAATACATTTTCATTTCCGATTGATATTGAAGCAAGTTTTGCTATGAGAGAAGAATCTATTCCTCCTGATAAGCCAATAACAATCCTATTTTTTCCAGCTTTCTCAGCATATTCCTTTATAAACTGGGTTATTTCTGTAACAACTTCTTCTTCATTTATTTTTAGCATGCAAAAGATTATATTGTAATTCAATTTATTTCTTGCGATGAAAATATCGGCAATAAACATTGAGCCAAAAGTTGGCAACAAGAAAAGAAACATCAAAAAAATGATTAAATTCATTGAGAAGGAACAAGCAGATATGTATGTTTTTGGTGAACTTTCTTTGACAGGATACATGTGCAAAGATGAATTTTATAAACTTGCTGAAGGTATGGATGGAGGTTCAATAAAGGAAATGGTGGAGGTTGCAAAGCAGAAAAACGCTTATATAATCTTTGGAATGCCATTTGAAGAAAGAGCTGGTGTGATATATAATGCTGCTGTAATTGCGATGCCGACCGGCTTCGGGATATACAAAAAGAATTATCTTGCAAATTTTGGCCCATTTGAAGAAAAAATTTATTTTGGGGCTGGAAAAGATGCACCAGTATTCAATACAAAATTTGGTAAAGTTGGTATGTGTATATGTTATGATTTGTTTTTCCCAGAAATCATGAAAAACCTTACATTAAAAGGAGCAGATATTATAGCATGCATATCTGCATCCCCTTCTGTCACGCGCCAATATTTTGAAAAAGTTCTTCCAGCAAGAGCAATAGAAAATACATCTTTTATTGTATATTCAAATATTGTTGGTGAGGAAGAAAATCTAATTTTCTGGGGAGGCAGCCAGATTTATGGTCCAAAAGGAGAATTACTTGCAAGGGCAGAATATTTCAAAGAAGATTATGTTGTTTATGATATCGACTTATCATTATTAAAAGAAGCAAGAATAGCGCGTCCTACTTTAAGAGACACATCTGCCAACATATTTTTAGATTTATATAATGTTGCAAGAAAAAAAGACGTTTTCAATGATGACGTCAAAATTGGACTAAGGATAGGAGAAAAGGCAAAAGGTATATGGAACGAAATTGATGTTTATGGGAATGATGATGTTGCATTTGGAATAAAATTGGCTACAGGCTGCGAAAATATCAACTTAATTCAAAGTAATGAAATAAAGGCAATTTTCAAAGGGAAAGAGACGGTAGAGATAACTAAGGATATGGTTTAAAAGCTGGGTCTCCATATATTGTGTAATGGACGAAATCCTCCCATGCATAATAATCATTTGGATGGCTTTCAATATATTCATTTTTTGCATTCCTGCATGCAATGCCAATGCTGTTATTTTTTAGCAATTCATCCACCCATAGCTTCATAATGGTTGTCGCATAAGGGTCATTATAACCCAGATTCGGGCATCTTGTAGGCGCAAATATATCATTAAATCCAGAATGAAGAAATGCCGCAACAATAGAAAGACGCAATGGATAACCATCTGTCAGTCCTCCAATGCAGGAATCAACAAACATTGTTGATGGATTGAGTTTCATATCTTTCACATTGCATACGGCGAATTGCGTTGCCATGCGCAGGGGGGTGCCGAGCTGGCTGGCATATTCATATCTATAATATCTGCCATGAGCAAGAGATAATATAATATTTGAGTTAGATACATAATGGTGGAGATATTCTGCTATATAGGGAGAAGCATCCTTATCTTCCAGCCTATTTACATTGAAACCAGCTTCTCTTAACTTATTTTCGCAATAATTGAAGTTATCATCTGTTAGTTGTTCCAATATCGGCTCTCCGCCCTGAGCAAGATATGCATTACTTTTCCATTGCTTATTTACTATCTCATTATAAAACAAGGTTCTTGCTATTAATGCAGAAACATCTTGTGCATCCCATCCAATTACTCTTCCAACTGCTAAGTCTGGCATTGTATCATTGTTTATGTCGGCAATTTCATTATCACTTGGTTGACCATTCAATTCATACCAATATCTCATTTTTGCTTTGTAATAATGCATTGGAAGCATGTTATTGTCTGCTATTATTCCAAGATATGGAGTTTTTTCTAAATATTTATCCAAGCAACCTTTTTCATCCATTTGCGAAAGTGTTTCAAGCAAAATTTTTTTTGCATAAGCATTTGTTTCATTGGCTGATTTTGCAGCTTTCTCATAAATTTCATTATGGTCTATGTATGAATACTGCCCTGCAGGATGTGATTGCTCTCTATATGTTATTCCCCATATATCATTTAAAGCCATACCAAATTTACTATCTGCAATAACAATACCATTTCTGGCAGAAGCAAGATAGGGAGCAAGAGAAGAAATGAAGGGAGACTGTGGTCTACCCGGTTTTTCAATTTCTTCTATGATTATTTTGAGATTATATATCTTCGGTAGATAGCCGTACCCCCATAAAGCAACTGTATATTCTCCAGGCAAGTTATTAACATCCACTTCAAAATATGCCTTTCCATAGTCATACGCTGCTGAATCTGTATAAAATAATGAGCCTTCATCTGGCTTTATGCTTTTCTTTCCTTCTGGACCATAAAACCCAATATGAATGCCATCCATTGCAATTTTAGTTATTTTAGAATATCTATATGGATGAAAATCTGCTTCGCATTTTATAATATATGAACCATTTTTTAGCGAAAAATTGCATTCAACAGGATTGGTATATCCCTGAAATTTTGATGGTATAATTCCTTTTGTCCCAATAACGGTTTCTGGAGATTTTATTATAACCGGCATTACATCTAAAGGATTTGCCATTGCAATGTAGTCAACCCCTCCAAGATTTTTGCATAAATCTATCAAATAATCATTTATGGCAGTCCTATTTTGCAATCTTATGAAAGATATATTGACTGCCGTAGCATTTCCAATCAAAATTGCATTTTTGCATTCCAGCTCCTTTATTGCATTTTCAGCATTTCCTATTATCACGGGTATATTCATGTAACTCGCTATTGGAACTGCCATCAATCCAAGTTCATATCCTTCATTGTTATGCGGCAGAACTAAAATTTCATCGGATTTTTTCCACACTTCTTTTGCCACTTCAATTGAAAGATTATGGGCATCTTTTTCCTCAACTTCAAAAACATTCTTTGGCTCATATTTATCCAAAAAATTTTTCACAGCATCAGAAGGACTGCTTTTATTCTCCACCAATAATGGGCTTACATGCTTTTCTTTTCCTTCATAAAATATTGCAATAGGTGTTGCTATCAATGGATAAAATTTATAGTCACGATTTATTTTCTTGCCTTCCATATAATAAATTTTTCCATACGGAACGACGACTGCATCATAGGTTTTCCTTCCTATTTGAAAAGGTGGATTATTCTCTTTTGTATTTTGCATTCCAAAACTTGCAGATATAACTATAAAAAACACAAGTGCTGTAAAAATTAAATTCAACTTCATCTCTCTCACCAAAATCAATATAAAAGAGGCATATAAATTTTTTATGAGTCGATAGCAGAAGGCAAATTAAAAACTTAAATATTGAAATTATATCCTCCGATATGGAATATGACTATGATATCGCCATTGTGGGGGCGGGGGCAGCTGGTTACAGCGCTGCCATATATGGCGGCAGGAGCGGGGCAAATGTTGTTGTATTTGATAAAGGAATGGGAGGAGGGCTTACAAGTGAGGCTCCTGATATAGAAAATTATCCCGGATTTAAGAGAATAAAGGGTCCAGAATTAATGGAGAGAATGAAAGAGCACGCTTCTCAATATGCAGAGATGCGATTTTTGGAAGAAGTCAAGAATTTGAAAATTTTGGATGATGGTATTGAAGTAATAACTTCAAATAAAAGTTATAAAGTTGGAGCGGTAATATTATGCACTGGAACAGAATATAAAAAGTTAGGAGTAAAAGGTGAGAAGAAATTTGAAGGACTGGGTGTATCTTATTGTGCAACATGTGATGGTCCTTTTTTTGTTGGAAAAAAGGTTGCTGTTATAGGAGGAGGAAATACAGCAGTTACAGAAGCAATTTATTTGAAAGACATTGGATGCAATGTTAGCCTTGTTCACAGAAGAGAGCAATTGAGGGCAGAAAAAGCTCTTGAAATAGAGGCAAAAGAAAAAGGAATCAAATTTATATGGAATAGCATTGTTGAAGAAATAATTGGGGATGAGATGGTCAAGGCAATAAAATTGAAAAATGTAAAAGATGGAAAGGAAAGCATATTAGAAACAGATGCAGTTTTTGTTTCAATTGGAGAAAAACCACAGAATAAACTTGTACTGGAAATTGGAATTGAATTGGATGAGAAAGGATATATAAAAGTGGATGAAATGCAGAGGACAAATATAAAGAGAATCTATGCAGCTGGAGACATTACTGGTGGTGTTCGTCAAATTGTTACGGCGTGCGGCGAGGGAGCAAAAGCTGCTCTTGCATCATTGGAAATAATAGGGAAAAGAAATCCTTTTGTATAAGGGAAATCTAAAATCCTATTAAGCCATGCCACTGGCTCTGCTGGCTCACTGAAACAAAGAATCCACTGCCTTGTTCAATAACAAAGTCAGGAGCTCCAGGAACATAAACATCAAAGTCGTCCCTGCTGTTATTCCATTTTAAAATAATATTACATCCTGATATGCTATTGTATATATCGCTTGCATTTGTTTGCTCTTCTTTAAACCATCCAAGGCTATTCCATCCTATC
>JAGGSX010000060.1 GCA_021158865.1 Thermoplasmata archaeon | reverse complement strand
TCATTTATTAGTTCCATTTCCTTCATTTCTCTAATCTCATCTATTTTGCTTTCCTCATCAACAACTTCCAATTCAATATTTTTTATATAATTTTTTATTTCTTCTCCTGCAATTACATATCCAACTCTTATTAATGCAACTGAAAAAGAACCACCATCCAATATTTTTATTGAACTGCCATCTATTGCAGCTATTTTAATTGCTTTATCCAATCCAAATTCAGTAAAATCTTCTTTATTGAATTCATACTTATAACTAATTATCTTATCAATGAAATTTATTGCCTCGTTTAATTCCATAATTTGTAATATTATTTGTCTTAAATTAATTCTCCATTCTGTATTCCATTACAACTTTTCCTCTATCGTCAACAAGTCTTCTCATGCTTCCTTTTCTCAATATTTTTATACTCTCTCCAAATCTACCAATTTCTTCCCATCCCCTCATAATTCATTAACGCCGGCTTTTTTATAAAACTTGCTATTTTTTTGAGTTTTCTCCCCACAAAATTTTATGAATTTGCATTGAATAACGCACATCAATCATGTCCTCAAGAATCCAATTCGCAAGTTTTATTTTGCTTTTCCAAACAGGTTGCATTATTATCTGGCATGACGGCTTTGCCATGTTTATTATTTTCTTTGCATATTCATAATCATCTCTATTCCATATTATAAACTTTAGCTCATCTCTATTGCGAAGTAAATCTATATTCTTAGCAATCATTTTTTCATGCATTTGTGATGATGGAAGCTTAAAATCCATTTTTATTTTAACATTTTTTTTTGATAACCTTTCAATATCAATTGAACCATTTGTTTCAACACTTATCTCATAATTTTTTCTGATGAGAAAATCAACTAATTTATATATCCCACTTTGTAATAATGGCTCCCCTCCAGTTATGCATATTCTATTGCAATTCCATTTTTTTATTTCTCCATAAATTTCTTCTATTTCCATATCTTTTCCTTCATAAAATGCGTATTCTGTATCACAATATTTACATCTCAAATTGCATCCTGTGAAACGTATAAATATTGTTGGTAAGCCAACATCAGAGCCTTCGCCTTGCAATGAATAAAATATTTCATTTATTTTCAATTTCATCATGTTTCTTTATAAACATACAAAATCATTCCATTACTGCCATCTATTTTGCCTTCAAAAGATATGAAAGGTGGCTGGATTGCTTTCATAATGTCATATCCGTATGAATAATCTTTTACAATTTTTGAGAGCCCGTCAATCAAACATGCACCCCTTTCATTTGCTCCTTCGCTTATGTCAATTTCTTTATCTTTTCCATTTCCTTCCCATATATCAAATAGTGTATCAGGATAATATCTTTCTACATAAGATACATGAAATGAATATTCTTTAAGATTTATTGCCTCGATACTTTTAAAAATATCCTCTGCTGAAGAAACAGTCAGCATTTTATCTGGCAGCTTGTTCATAGGAAATGGTATATGTGGAAAATATGCTAAATATGGATTTGTATCCATTCTTTCATCCTCCTTTTTATTTTTCGAAACATTTAACACATAAACATCTTTTATGCCATTGTTTCCAAATTCCAATTCCCATGAATTGCTGCTTCCTGAATATGTTGCATATATGACATAGCCCCCATTTTTATTTATGAAATTCTTAACATTACTATATCCACCAGCACCACTCGAAAACTTATAGGCATTTGATAAAGCAGACCTTATATCAAAGCCAAAATCTCCGTCGTTGCCCTGCGCCGGCACCCCATAATTTTTCCATTTTTCATATTCTCCACGCTTTTCATTTGTATAGTTCATTTTCAATATTCTGTATTCATTTCCACCCCCTCTTTTAAAGCTTTTAATTTCAAAATCATATCTATTTATTCTTGATTCATTACTGTATCTAAATTCTATTTGAGATGGCAAAGAATAACCATTTTTTATCCATATCGAAAAATTCTTGTTTTCGCCAGTATCAAAATCAATTCTCAAAGCATTTTTATCTTTACTTGTTCTCCATGTAAAAATTTTATTTTCAAAAACAAAACTCCCATTTTCATTGACATTAAATTCTTTTTGCATGAAATCATCTATAATATCATAAAATGGATATGAATATATTGTAATATGCCTGTCTCTATTTATACCATGGCTAATCGTATAACTTTTTATTATTCCTCCAATATTACTTCCATTTACTATCCTGTATATATTTTTCTCCAATGATATTGGCATACCTTTTATTACTCCTTCTGCTGTATTATTTACGGGCATTTCTTTTAATGACATGTAAAAATTAATGGCTTCATGATATTTCCCGAATCCATCTTCAACACTTGCTTCTTTAATTTCAATTGTTGCTTCTCCACTGCTTGTATATATTAAAAAGCCATTATCTGTCTTTATTGTCATTTTTCCATATAACGAGTATGTTGCTTTATCCCCTATTTTAAAAGGTAGCGTTTTAAAAGAAGTTATTTCATTCTTTCTAACATTGTTTATGCATCCTGAAAGCAAAATTGCAACAACAACCAAACTAAATATTTTTAACTTCATATTCTAAAGGGTCTTCAAATCCAGCTTCTTTAAATGCCTTCAGTCTTAACCTGCATGAATCGCATCTCCCACATGCTTTTTCTCCTTCTCTATAGCAACTCCATGTTTTTTCAAATGGGACACCAAGTTCATAACCTTTTTTGACTACCTCAGCCTTTGATAGATATAGTAAAGGAGCATTTATTCTAATTGGTTTTTTTTCTATACTTCTTTTTGTTGCAAGATTTGCAAGATTTTGAAATGCTTCAATATATTCCGGACGGCAATCGGGATAACCAGAATAATCCACTGCATTGACACCTATAAAAATTGCATCCGCATCTACAACTTCAGCATAAGCAAGAGCAAATGAAAGGAAAATTGTATTGCGGGCTGGGACATAAGTTACTGGTATACCATCTCCATGTTCTGGAACTTCTATATCATCGGTTAAAGCTGAACCGCCTATTTGACGCAAATCTGCTTTTATGATTTTATGCTTTGCTTGAAGCCATTTTGCTATCTCACCTGATGCCTTCAATTCTCTTTTATTTCTCTGCCCATAATCAAATGATAATGCATAAACTTCATATCCTTCTTTTTTTGCAATAGCAGATGCAACTGCAGAATCCATCCCTCCCGACAATAGACATACAGCCTTCATTTTATCTTCCTTTTTGCCCATGCTCCTTGACCATAGCCTTCATCTATTCCAATAGCCACTTCATCTATATTCTCATTTATATCCACCCTATTTAAAAACTCTTGCAAAATATACGAAGCAATGCTCTCTGCAGATGATGTTTTTATTGGAAGTATGGCACAATCTTCTTTTGGGAATACATATCTTTTCTTATTGTGAATTATTTCAACTTCATTTTCCTTCACTTTCACATCTTCTTCTGGAATGATAACTTTATGGTCAATTTCATCAATAATTTCCTTAATTTTTTCTTTTATAACTTCAAAGTCCATTATAATCCCATCTATAGGATAACCACTTATAACAATATGAACTGCATAAGAATGACCATGGAGGCGAGAACATTTTGAATAATCTGATAGAAAGTGGGCGGCGGAGAATATTAAATGGCGGCGCCATCCATCTATTCGAATTTCCATGCTATTTTATAGGATTTCGATATAAAACTTTTCCCACACCATAAAAAATTCTTATTTTACTTGGAATTATGAGAAGATTTTATATCCCTTCTGAAGAATTTGAAGATACTTTAAAAAATGGGAAGGGATTTGATGGCTCTTCCATAATTTGCAAATATTGAAGATGGTGATTTAATAGTTCAAAAATTTAAGGATAAGGACTATGACAAAGTTTATTCAGGTGTTGAAATGGAATTTTTTATTTTAAAGATTCTTCCAATCCTATATCCATTGATAATGGAAATTATTTCAATTCAATTGAAGATATTTATGTTTTGTAAGAAAAGAAACAATGCTTGGTTTGAAAGAAACAGGGATAATTGCAGAATGTGGCCATCACGAAGTGGCAATTTCTCAACATGAAATTGATTTAAAATATTCAGATATTTTGAAGACCGCAGACAACATAATGCTTTTTAGATTCATAGCAAAAGAATATGCAAGAAGAAATGGAATATATGAAACTTTTATGCCAAAGCCATGTATTCTTTGATGAAAATGGTGAAAATTATATATCAGATATTGCAAAAAATTACATAGGTGGATTATTAAATCATATAAATCAAATAACTGCATTGTTAAATCAATGGGTAAATTCCTATAAAAGACTTGTTCCATGATATGAAGCTCCTGTTTATCATGTATGGGGCATAGGGAATAGGTTTGCTTTAATAAGAGTGCCAAAATATGAAGAAGAAAAAGAAAAATCAATGGGAATTGGATTTCGCAGTCCAGATCCTTCAACAAATCCATATTTAGCCATGGCATCTGTTATAACAGCAGAATTGAAAGGAATTGAAGAAAAAGGAAATAGAAGATTACAAAAAGAAAGTAGGAAGAAATAAAGCAGTTGCTTCTTATGAGATAGAAAAATATTATCCTTTGCTGTAGCACAAATTCTTTATTGAGCAATTCATTTAGAATCGTGTATATACTTGATACATCTGCGATATTATCAGGCAAAATTCACGGAAGCGGGCTGGCGGCTCCGCCCGGCGTGGTTAATGAGATAAAAAAGGGCGGAAGAGCATGGCGTATGCTTGAATATCTTAAAGCTGCTGGTTTGAAAATTATTTCTCCTCCAGATTATTCCATAAATGAAATTAGAAAAGCTGCAGAAAAAACAGGAGATGCGGCAAACTTGTCAGAAGCTGATATTGAAGTTTTGGCTCTTGCCCATTATTTAAAAGCAACATTGCTTACAGATGATTATTCTATTCAGAATGTTGCAAAAGA
This sequence comes from Thermoplasmata archaeon, assembly GCA_021158865.1. Taxonomy (GTDB): domain Archaea; phylum Thermoplasmatota; class E2; order UBA202; family JdFR-43; genus JAGGXW01. Next base: position 6,144 of record JAGGSX010000060.1, on the reverse strand, counting down.
AATTGGTGTTGAATATAAAGGAATGATGGAAGAAGGAATAAAAGAGAAATTTCAATGGAAATATAGATGTAAATCTTGTGGAAGATATTATAATAAATTCTTGCCTTCTTGCCCAATTTGTGGAGGGGAGATAAAGAGGGTAAGAAGATGATTGAAATAAAAGTTGGAACAATGGAAGAGAGAATAATAAAAATTTTGCAGGAAAAATATCCGATAACAATAAAAGAAATTGCTGAGGAAATTGGTGTAGCCAGAGAAAAAATAAAAGTTGAAATAATAAAATTACAGAAAAAAGGGATTGCAGATATTGATATTCTCCCAGATAAAACTTTTGTCCACCTCATAAGATTTGATATAAGATTTATTGGGAGAAGAAATCAATATAAATTCATAAAAAAGAAGAAAAGGAAGATTAAAGAAAGCAACAAGGAGAACAATGATGACATAATGTATGGCTGATATTAAAATGAAGATAATTTCTTCATTCTATCTGAAAAATCTGAATGAGCATGATTTTTATTAGATGAAAACATTTGCATTGGCATCTCTCTATGTCCAATTTGGTGGCAATTTATCAACATCATTTCCATTAAAGAATTCATACTTATAATATCGATGCATTGCAAGATTTATTGTTGGCAATGATAATGAATAAGGAGCAAACTTTGCCGTTATTATGGAGCGATATATTCTTTTCAGCATTTCTGGTGGAGAATAAAAGCTCTTTATAACTTTTTTAGTTCCTTCAAGCAGTTCCTTTGGAGTCATTTGCTTTGGCATATAAACAACGTGAGCCTGTGTATATCTGCTCCAATCTTTTGTCAATATTCTTCCTTCTTTATCAAGTCTATCATATAATGGTGTGCCAGGATATGGCGTTAGAATATTAAATTCTGCAGAATCAATTTCCCAGCTTAAAACAGCGTCTCTTGTAGTATCAAATATTTCTGGTGTATCATGATCAAATCCAAATATAAAGCCACCAACAATGCCAATATCATATTTTTTTACAACTTTTATTGCATTCACATATCCTTCTGCCTTATTTGATATTTTATGAGCTTCTTTCAAGCTTTCTGGATTTATTGATTCAAAACCGACAAAGAAAGATATACACCCTGCTTCTTTAGCAGCTTTTAAAAATTTCTCGTTCTTGCTTATTATATTTATATTTGCATTTGCTATGAATTTTTTCTTCAATGGTTTCATTGCTTTAAATAGTTTTATACTATATGGGGTGTTCAATGTCATCGATGCATCTCTAAAAATAATGACTTTATTTGGTATCTGCTCTATTTCCTTTATAACTGTTTCTATAGGTCTTGTCCTAACTTTTCTTCCAAGAAAAACTGTTGTAGAACAAAACTCGCAGGCATTGGGGCAGCCACGCGATGCCTGAACATTTGCTGTCATGGGAGGATATTTCACCAAATCGAGTCTTGGCGATGGAATTTTTGCTGGGTCTACATGACTGCCATAATAAAATTCCTTCAGTTTTCCTTTTTCAGCATCTTTAACAACTTGAGGCCATGGCTCTTCTGCTTCTCCAATGACAACGCTATCAGCATGCATCTTTGCTTCTTCGGGCATGGCTGTTGGATGATAACCTCCAAGAACAACTTTCACTCCAAGCTCTCTGAATCTATCTGCGATTTCATAGGCATGTGGTGCTGTCATCGTAAGGCTATTTATCCCAACTAAATCCCATTTTTCATTAAAATCTATATCCTCAAAGTTTTCATTCAATATCCTTATTTCATGGCCAGGCGGCGTGCAGGCCGCCACCTGAGGCAGGCTTAAAGAAGGATTTCCGAATAGCCGAGCAAATACTGTCCCTCTATCTCTATAAGTTGTAACGCCATGTTCAATTTTCGGGAATATGAGCAGTATTTTCATGGAAATTAAAGAAGGATGCAATATAAATTTTTTTCTTCAAACTTGCTTTCATTCCAAATTGTAAAATGCTCTTTCAACAACTTCCGATAAGGAAGGATGTATATGCATTCCTCTATAAATTGGTATTGCTGATTGGCTATCTGTATACATTAAATTTATTATTTCCTGAATTAGTATTGAGGCTTCTGGACCAATAATATGGGTTCCTAAAATTTTATAACTGCCTTTTTCAACTATGACTTTAACAAAATAATCTTTTGTCTCCATTGCTTCTCCTTTTGCTGTATTTTCATATAAATAATGGCCAACCAGAATATCATGCTCTCTTTTTGCTTCTTCTTCTTTCATTCCAACACTCGCCACTTCAGGATAAGTAAAAATTGCATGTGGGACAGCATGATAATCAACTTTTATGCGTCGATTTCCAAATGCGTTGTAATAAACAATCTGTGATTCATAATTTGCAACATGCTTGAACATGTGCTTGCCTATGGCGTCGCCGCAAGCCCATATATTTGGTTTTGTTGTCTCTAAATACTCATTTACAATAATCCATCCATGGGCATCGGTTTTAACTCCTGTTTTCTCCGGCTTTAACAAATCGGCATTTGATATTCTTCCTGTTGCAACCAAAATCTCATCTGCTTCAACTTCTATTTTTTCATTGTTGCCTTCTGCTATAATTTTTTTCTTAGCACCTTTCTCAACTTTTGTTACTTTATAACCTGTTTTTATATCCATTATCTTTGCCATCTCTTTTTGCAAAAGTTCTGATATCTCTGGTTCTTCTCCATAAATTATTCTTGGCAGCATTTCAATTACTGTAACATCTGCCCCCATCATCGCAAGGAAAAAACCATATTCCATGGCTATGTAGCCTCCTCCTATAATGGCAATGCTTTCTGGCAACTCATCCAATAAAAGCAATTTATCACTTGTAATATATCCGGCTTCTTGCAACCCATCTATTTTTGGAACAAAGGGGCGGGAGCCAGAGCATAGCAAAATTTTATCACCTTTTATTATTTCATCACCAACTTTCATTGTATAATCATCTATAAACTCGCCTTGCGTTTGATATAAATCAATATTGGGGCTACTTTTAAGTCCGTGTTCAATCATTTCTATTTCTTTTCTTATATTGCTTCTCATCCTGCCCATTATTTTTCTGAAATTTATGCTTTTAACTTCAGCGTCTATACCAAATTTTTTTGCTTCATGAATTTTTTTGATAAGTTCAGCAGGATAAAGAAGCATTTTTGAAGGAATACATCCTCTTGTTAGACATATTCCTCCTACATCATCTTTTTCTATAACTGCTACCTTTATATCATTTCCAGATTCAAGAAGTGTTGAAACAATATTCATTGCTGAACCCGTTCCTATTGCAATAATGTCATAATGTTTCATAATGGGTAAAATAATGGGATATATTATATTATTGATATAAATTAATACAAAAATTGTGCAAAGCAAATTTATATTATTTTTTAATATCTTAGCATGCATTTCCTTCATGTTGCTGATAGCCACTTAGGATATTCAGCATATCATAAATTAAATGAAAACGGGCTTAATCAGAGAGAAGTGGATACATACAATTCCTTCAAGCAATTTGTTGATTACGCCATAGCATCAAAACCCGATATGATATTGCATTCCGGGGATTTATTTGATAGTGTAAGGCCAACAAATAGAGCAATAAAATTTGCTATGGAACAAATAATAAGGATTTCTGAAAATGATATACCAATGGTTATAATATCTGGTAATCATGAAACTCCAAAAATGAGGGAAACAGGTAGCCCATTGAGCTTTTTTGAGCATTTAAAGAATATATATGTGGTTTATAAAGGAAAATATGAAAAAATCGAGATTGGAGATGCAATGATACATGCAATACCTCATTGTTTTTCAAAAGAAGAGCTTATAAAAAATATAGAATTGGCTAAGAAAATTGATGGATATTTCAATATATCAATGATGCATGTTGGTATATTTGGAATAAAAGAATTTAGTAGAGGAGATTTCAATGAGCAGATTATTCCATCTGGTTATCTTTCTCCAGATTTTGATTATATTGCACTTGGACATTATCATACGGCAACAAAGGTTACCGAAAATTCTTATTATAGTGGTTCGACTGAATACTTTTCTTTTAAAGAAGTAGGGGGCAGAAAAGGGTTTTATGATATTAAGATGAGTGATGGTATAGACATAAATTTTATGCCGTTGAAGACAAGAAGCATGATTGATTTTGGGAGTATAGATTGTAATGATCTGCCCCCAGACGAGATTACAGAAAAAATAATAAAAAAATTTGAAAGTGGCATTGAGGGAAAAATAATCAGAATTTTTTTAAAAAATCTTAATTTAGCGAAGCATAAAAGCATAGATTGGAATAAAATAAAAAAAATGGCTTCAAAATCTTTACATTTTGAAGTAGGATATGATTTGAAAGAAATAAAATATGAAATGGCTTCAAAAAGCCGAATGGCAAGCCTTGAAGAGGAATGGCGTAATTACATTTCAAGTGTGCCAATAGAAAGGAAAAAGGAAATTGGAGAACTTGCCCTGAAATATTTATCGGAGGCAAAAGGATGAAACTCATAAGCATTGAATTGCATAATTTTAGAAAATTCCAGCATGCAGAAATAAATTTTCCAAATGGTATAATTGGTATAATTGGAAGTAATGGGGCAGGAAAATCCACAATAATAGAAGCTATTGGTTGGGCAATATATGGAAATAAAGCATCACGCACTCAGAAGGACCAAATAAAAAGGCAGGGGGCTGCCGCCAGCGACGACTGCTGGGTTAGGCTGAGATTTGAGATGAATGGAAATTCCTATGAAATTTTGAGAATATTGAAAGCAAATTTTTCTGATGCTCAGGCGAAGGTTAATGATGGCATAGCTGCTACAACTTCAACAGGTGTTACTAAATTTTTAGAAAAGAAAATAGGGATGAATTACGATTCTTTTTATACTTCGATTGTGGCAAAACAGAAGGAATTGAATGCTCTTTCAAACAAAACTCCTGCGGATAGAAAGAAAAATATGTTTAAAATGCTCAAGATAGATGCGATAGAAGATGCAATTAAAAGAGTTAGAGAGGATAAAAGAGAAAAAAATAGCGTTATACAGCATATTGAAAAAGTGCTGAAAGATGTTGATGAAATTATTAAGGAAAAAATCAGGAAGGAAGCAGAGAAAGAAAATTTATTGATTTCAGCAAAGAAAATTGATGAAGAAATTTCTGAAAAAGAAAAAATTTTATTTGAGGTGGAAGAGGAAAGGTAAAAGGAGAAAGAGAAAGCAGAAAAGTTTAATAAATTGAGTTTGAAAAAAAAGTCCATAGAGAGCAAAATTTTTGAAAAAACAAGCCAGATGAAAGAAAAAGAAATGGAGCTGGAGATGGTGAAAAAAGCAAAAAATAGGTATAATGAAATAAAAAATATTGCAGATGAATATGATGAAATCAAAGAAAAGAAGGAGAAGATGGATGAAATAAGAGAAAAATTTTTTGAAAAGAAAAGAATTTTGAAGGAAAAGGATGAGAGAGGAAAAAACATAAAAGAAATGGAAGGAGAAATATCGAAGCTGAATGAAAAAATAAAGATAGAAGAAGATGTTAGAAAAAGAAAAGAATTTTTGGAAAATAAGATAGCAAATGGAGATAGAAAAATATTACAGATGGAAAAATATGTAGAGAGGAAGAGAGTAGAGATAGAAGAAACCGAGAGAAAAGAAAGAGAAATAGAAGAAAAACTGAAGAATATAAAAAAGCTTGGACCAGAAAGTAACTGCCCGATGTGCGGAAGGAAATTAGGTAGCCATTATGAAAAGCTGCTTCATGATTTATCATTAGAAAATGAAGAATTGGAAAGAAAAATTCAGGAAATGAAGAAAGAAAATGAAGAATTGGAAAGAAAAATTCAGGAAATGAAGAAAGAAAATGAAGATAACAAAAATGAATTGAAGGAAATTGATAATAAAATAAAAAGAATAGATTCAATAAAGGATAGGATAGGATATTATAGAGAAAGGATTGAAACAGAGAAAAATAAAGTGGAGGAGCTGATTAAAAAATTAAAAGAATTGGAAGAGATAGAAATTGATGAAAAATTGTATCAAAAAATTTCTTTAAGGATAAAAGAAATAGAAAAGATAAAAATGGAAGCCATAAGATTACAAAAAGAAATGGAAAGATTGCCTTTAATTATTTCATCAATTAAAAGAATAAAGG
>JAGGSX010000003.1 GCA_021158865.1 Thermoplasmata archaeon | reverse complement strand
TATGATTTATTATATATTCATATAATTCTTTCAATTTTTTATTCCTATCCTCTACGATTTTTTTCACTGTTACATCTTTCGCAACTCCAAAATAGTCCCCTTTTATTCCATTGGATGTTATAAGAACATCAAGTTTTTTTCCATCTTTTCTCTTTATTCTCGTTTTAAAATCCCTTACATATTCTTCTTTCTTCAATTTTTTTATGAAATCCTCTCCTTTTTCAATTAAATTTTTTATTGGAAAATCAAATATTTCCTCTCTTCTATAACCAAGCATGGAAACAAAAGAATCATTTACATTTTTTATTTTAAAATCTTTTGATAATACAAATGCCATATCTTTTATGTGCTTGAATGCCCTTTCATACATGCTGCTGTCGCAGGCGGCAGCCATATCAATTTTTTTTAGCAAATCCTCGATATTAAGTTTTCTCCAGAAATCCTCTCTTATTTCTCTTTTTATTTCCTGCACATGCAATCTTATTGCTTCCTTACAAAAATCTGCAACACTATTGTAACCAAATTGTGGATTTTTATCTATTGTATCTTGCAAAACCTCATAAAGCTCCTTTGTAAGGGAAATTGTGCTATATTTAACCATCGTGTAATAATGCAAATATAATATAAAATCTTATTGTTGTGAAAGAGCAAAATTGCTTAGAAAAAGCAATAAAAATACTAAAATTAAATATCACCTTATTATCAGACCATTATCAACTTCTCCATCAATTTTTATGTATCCTTTTCCATCTTTTAGAAATTTGCCTTTATATTCAACTTTTCCATCTTTGGTTAAAATTTTTATTTTCCTAAATTCATCATAGCTAATTTTTTTTGATGGATTGGACTCCAATCCCTCAATATAAACTTTGCTTCCCGGTTTATCATTTGGTATCAATAGATATGCTCTCTTTCCATCATCAGCAGCTAACAGCATACCTTCAGATTTTATTCCTCTCAGGCTAGCTGGCTTTAAATTGGCAAGCAATAATATTTTTCTTCCATTTAAGTCATCAATGCTATACCATTCTTTCAATCCAGCAACTATTTTACGCCTTCCAAGCGAGCCAACGTCTATATCCAGAACATAAAGCTTATCTGCATTTGGATGAATTCTTGCTTCAACTATCTTTGCAACCCTTATGTCAAGTTTTGAGAAAGGTTCTTCAATTATATCAGCCAAATCAATTTTTTTGAATAATGGGAATGGTTTTTCAATGCTTACTTCTTCAATGTCATTTAATGCATCATCCCATTTATGTTCGTGAACATTGTCATCATAACCAAGCATTTTCCATATTTTATTTGATGTCATGGGCATATATGGTGATGAAACAATGGCAAGGCTTCTCACTATCCTTGCACATAAATGCATCACATATCCACATTTTTTCTTATCATCTTTTATTAAAGCCCATGGTTTGCTTGAATTTAGATATTGATTTCCAATTTGGGCTATTCTCATTATTTTTTTCATTCCTTCTTTAAAATGACATTTTTCAATGCTTTCTCCAATTTCTTTTATATTTTTTGCAACTTCATTCCATATTTCTTTTCCTTCATTTTCATTTCCTGAAGGAATTTTTCCAAAATTTTTGTATACAAATGTTAGAACGCGATGGATATAATTTCCATAAATTGCTACCAATTCATTATTAATTTTTGCTACAAAATCATTCCATTTCCAATCTGTATCGTGTTTTTCTGGCATGTTTATTGAAAGATAGTATCTTATTGTATCAGCTTCAAATTTTTTTAATATATCTGGAATCCATATTCCTATACCTCTCGATTTTGAAAATTGTTCTCCTGAGAGCGTTAGGTATTCATTTGCAGGAACATCATAAGGCAAATTTAAATCTTTATGACCCATCAACATTGCAGGCCATATAATTGTATGGAATGGTATATTGTCTTTTGCAAGGAAATAATAATGCTTTGCTTCTCCAATCCACCATTTTTTCCATTCATCTTTTTTTCCAATTTTTTCAGCCCATTCTATTGAAGCGGATAAATAGCCAATCACAGCATCAAACCATACATAAATCCTTTTATTCTCATATCCTTTCAATGGCACCTCCACCCCCCATTCCAGATCACGTGTTATTGCCCTGTCTTTCAGCCCAGATTTTATAAAATTCAATGTAAATTGCAAAACGTTATCACGCCAGTATTTTTTTCCTTCAAGCCATTTTAATAAGTCATTTTCAAATGCAGACAATTTAAAAAAAAGATGCTCTGTCTCTTTCAAAATCGGTGTGCTTCCACATATCTTGCATTTTGGGTCTATCAATTCAGTTGGCTCAAGGGTGGCGCCGCATTCCTCACACTGGTCGCCCCTCGCCCTGCCGCCGCAATACGGGCATTTTCCTTCTATATATCTGTCAGGGAGAAAGCGTTTGCATTTTGGACAAAAGAAAGCATTTATTTTTTTTGGATAAATATAACCATTTTCATAAAGTTTGAGGAAAAAATTTTTGACGACATTTTTGTGAAATTCATTGCTTGTTCTGGAAAAGTTATCAAATTTTATCCCAAGTTCCTTCAAATTTTTTACATGCTCTTCATGATATCTGTCAACAATTTTTTTTGGTTCACTCCCCTCTTTTTCAGCAGTAATAGTTATAGGAGTGCCGTGTTCATCACTCCCAGATACCATTAAAACCCCATTACCTTTCATTCTATTATATCTACCAAAAATATCTCCTGGCAGTAAAGCTCCTGCAAGTGTCCCAAGATGAAGAGAGCCATTCGCATAGGGCCATGCAACCCCTATGAATATTCTTTCCATGTCATGTAATTTTTTTGTTATATAAAAATTAACTCTTTGATACTGTTATGACAGCAAAATTTATAATAGGATTGAATATAAAACCCTATAGCGGGGTGGGGTAGTCAGGAAAACCCGTCGGGCTCATAGGAACCCCTTTAAAAAGGTGTTCCATCCCCAAAAAAGGGGTTCTGAGATACCCGAAGATCCGTGGTTCAAATCCACGCCCCGCTACTTTTCCAGATTAATTTTGAAGGATATAACAAAATTTTAGCAATAAAATATTAATACCCTACCAAAATACATTCTACAATGAAACCCTTGGAAGTCATCCATTCAAGCATGGAAAAGCGCGTGCTGGTAGAATTGAAAGGAGGCAGGGAATATCGTGGCATATTGGAAGGGTATGACCATCCTCATTTAAATCTAATATTAAAAAATGCTGAAGAATATGTAAATGGAGAAAAAAAGAGAGAAATAGAAAAAGTTATAGTTAGAGGAGACAATATAATATATATTTCACCGTGATAAAATGAGTAAAGGAACACCATCTAAGTCAGGAGGAAAAAAGACGCATATTGTTTGCAGAAGATGTGGGAAGCATGCATTCAATGTTAGAAAGGGATATTGTGCTGCCTGCGGGTATGGGAAATCTAAGAGACTAAGGAGCTATAATTGGAAAAAATGAATGAAAAATGTGGTGTTGTTGCCATAGCTTCCAATAAAAATGTTGTTGAAGATATTTATGTTGCTTTGCTAGCTCTGCAGCATCGGGGGCAGGAGGCGGCGGGCATTTCTGTTTATGATGATGGAATAAAGAGCATAAAAGGAGTTGGTCTTGTTAATGAAGCTTTAAAAAAAGATGAGCTTGACCTTTTAAAAGGAAATAGTGGTATAGGGCATGTCTATTATTCTGTCACGATTTCAATTCCAGAAAATGCACAGCCATCTGTATTTCACACGGGTATAGGAGACATAGCAATTGCCCATAATGGAATAATAACCAATTCAGAAGATTTGAAACAGGAATTGATGAGAAAAGGTCATAATTTTATTCAGGGAAGCGAGGAAGAATCTTTTGCATATCTTCTCAGTGATTCTATGAAAGGAAAAAGTTTTGAGAAAGCTGTAAAATATGCCATGAAAAAAATGAAAGGAAGTTATTCTTTTGCTTTAATGTTCAATAATAAAGTTTACGGTCTTAGAGATGCATTTGGAATAAAGCCACTCTGTCTTGGAAAAATAAAAGATGGTTACATAATAGCATCTGAATCTGTGGCAATTGATGCTTTGGGAGGGGAATTCATAAGAGATGTTGAGCCCGGTGAGCTTATCGAAATAACACCAGATGGGTATAAATCATATATGTTAATGAAAGAAAAATACAAGGCACATTGCTTTTTTGAATATGTTTATTTTGCACGCTCAGATTCAGTAATAGATGGTATAGAAGTCTATAAAGTTCGTCAGAAACTTGGAGAAATACTCGCAAGCGAGCAGCCGGCGGATGGCGACATAGTTGTCCCAATACCAGATTCTGGAAGGGCGCATGCCTATGGGTATTCAAAAGCTTCTAAAATACCGATGGCAGAAGGACTTATGAAAAATAGATATATTGCAAGAACTTTTATAATGCCAAGCCAGAAAATAAGGGAGAAATTTGTAAGGCTTAAATTAAATCCTGTCAAAAGTGTTGTAGAAGGTAAAAAAGTTGTGATAGTTGATGATTCTATTGTTAGAGGGACAACCATGCGTAAGATTGTTGATTTACTCCGTTATTATGGAGCAAAAAAAGTTCATGTTAGAATTGCTTCTCCCCCAATAATTGCTCCATGTTATTTTGGTATAGATATGACAGAAAGAAGCCAGCTTATTGCTTCAGGAAGAAATATCGAAGAAATAAGAAAGGAAATAAATGCAGATTCTTTAGGATATATTTCCATAAAGGGGCTAACAGAAGCCATAGGAATAAAAAAAGAAGATTTATGTTTGGGATGTGTAACAGGAAAGTATCCAATTAAAGTTGATAATGAAGAATTGAGATTTCAGGAGAGGATTGAAAAATGGAGATAAAAGGTAAGATTGTGGTAATTTTATTTTCGCTTCTTATTATTATGCTATCAATATTAGCCATGAATGTTCATCATGGAAAAAAGACAGAAACAGAAATAAAATTGATTGCCAGCCCATCCAATTTTACAATTGAAGAAGGAAAAAGCATATCAATAAATTTAATAGCATTGAAAAATGGCTTTCCTCTTGAATGCAAAGTTGAATGGAGCGTCAAATCAAATGGTAGCACAGGCAAAATAATCTCCCCTTTTCCATCTGAAACAAACAAAAATGGATATTTAAAAGTAAAATATTTTGCTCCTGATGATATAAATGAATTAAATCATAAAGTGGACATAATAGCAAAAGTTGATTTTAATGGAAAGGAATTTTGTAAAACAATTTATGGTTATATTTATCCAAAACTCTATAATACGAGTATTTCCATTTCCTCTGATAGAAGTAATATTATAGCAGGTGAAACTTGTCACCTCAAAGCAATATTACTATATTTTGATAAAAAATGGCTTCCTTTACCAAATGAAAAAATAAAGTGGGAATTTCATATAGGTAGCAGAACAATAGAAAAGGAAAGCAAGACAAATTTATTCGGCATTACAAAAATTCCATTTTTTTACTCAAATGCTGTAAGTAATGTAACAGCAGATATAGAGGCAATATATGAAATTAATTTAAGCGGGAAAATGGATTTTAATGGATGCAAAAGCAAGGGTATAAAAATAAACATAAGACCAGAAAAGCCGGGAGATTTTCCTGTTGTTTTAATTCATGGATGGACTGGCTCAATATCTGATTCTATTATAAATTTCACATGGTGGAATCTAACAAAAAAATTGCAACAACATGGATTTAAAATTCTTGATTTTGACCCAATAAAACCGGGTATACAGTGGCTAACCTATGATCCGGGATGGGAAAATCATCATATACCATGGATCGTTGCCAAAGTCAGCCAGAGAATAAGAAAAGCTTTGGTGCTAAATGGCTATCCTCCAAATCAAACAATAGATATTGTAGCGCACAGTATGGGTGGTCTTGTAGCAAGATTTATGGCAGAACATTATATGGGAGATGTTGATTACTGGAATGACAGCTGGATGCCTGGCGATAATGGAATGCCATGGTATGGAGACGGTGATGGTGATGTTGTTATTGGCGACAGCCAGATAGATGATTTAATTATGGTTGGCACACCAAGTCATGGGGTGCCGCCCAATATAAATGAAAGTGTTTTGCAAGTAATAAATTATGCTGCTTTTCCGTGGTGGGTGGCGCAGGTGCCCGACATGATATATGGCTCTCCTTTTTTAAAAGCAATGGGCTATAAGGGCGTAGATGATGTGGATTACTATGCTGTTGGAGGAGACATAGGATGGATTTTTGGAGGTGTTCCAAAAGATTTTGATGGCGATGGTATAGCCCATTATTCAGATGGATTGTGTCCAACAGAAAGCCCATACTTGGAAGGTAAACCTTTATACATTCTCGTAGGAAAAGCATGGCCTTATGGCGAAGAAGACCATCTTTCTTTAATGGGAATAAATAATAAAGTTCGTGAATATATAATAAAACATTTGATTGATTAATTTTACATTAAAGAAATACTTACAACTGTACTACCTCTTACAACAACTTTCCCAAGGCGGCGCGGCTCGCTGTCATTTTTTTTCTCGATAGCATCTTCCAGAACGAGATTCATGTATTGGTCAAATCCTGACAGCTTTCCATCCAATAGCCTTCCATCTTTTAATAAAAGTGATACATTTCTGTTAACACTTGCTTCCAGCAGATCGTTTGGTAGAACCATAAAAGGATAATATCCTATCATTTATATATCTTTCATCTTGCGATAATGTGTATTATATCTCTATGCTGGAGAATATGGTCCGCTCCAACTATTTTTTTTGTTCTTGCATCAACAGCTCTTATAAAACCTTCAGCCAGCTCGCTATGAACTTTTTCAGCAAGTTCTATTACTGTAGAACCTTTTGGCATTAAAAATACATCTGGCAGAACATTTCCATCCTTATCAGTGAGTTTATTTTCGTCTTCAACTGGAAAAACTGCTATCAAATTCAAAACTTCAAAAACTGCTTTATCTATCACCTGTTGAACTCCTGTAGAGCCATATATATCAAGAACATGTTTCTTTATATATTCAAGCCCTTTTTCTTGCATTTCATTTAAATTTTTCAAAATTTTAAAGTTTGAATCGCCTGGCTTATAACTTATCAATCCATTTTCTGCAGCCTTTATTAAAGCAAGTTCTGATTCAGCAGAAATTGGGATTGAATTATCCCCCAAAAATTTTTTAACCATTTCCGAAGGAGCAATATCAACTTTATTCAATGCAATCAAAATTGGTTTGCCTGCTTTTCTTATATTTGAAGAGAGACTTAATAATTCATCATCTCCCCATTTTATGAATTCATCATTCAATTTTGCCTTTCTTATTGCATCTTTTATATTTTCTTCTTTTATTCCTAAGCCAGTAAGCTTTTCTGCTAAAACTTTTTCAATTTTCTTCCCCTCAAGCTTGCATTTTGTTGATATTCGGTGCCAATCTCTTCCGATAATTCCCTTTATCCAATAATCTATTTCTTCTTCTAAAAATTTTATATCCATCGCAGGGTCATGTTTGCCAATTCCACATTCCCTTCCTTCCTCATCAGTTGAACCAGATACATCAACAATATGTATGAGGCATGAAGCCTGTCTTAAGTCATCTAAAAATTTATTTCCTAACCCTCTGCCAAGGTGAGCTTTTGGAACCAAGCCAGCGACATCTATCGCTTCTACAGGAACATATCTCATTCCGTCAATGCATATAGAATTGCGAGGATTGCATTTCATTCCAAATTCCTTGCATGGGCATTTAACACGAGCATAAACAACACCTTTATTTGCATTTATCGTTGTAAATGGATAGTTCGCTATCTCTGCTTTTGCATGAGCAGATGCGTTAAAAAAAGTCGTTTTCCCCACATTTGGTTTCCCAACTATCCCAATTTGAACCATTTTATCAACTATAATAATGTGTTTCTTCCTTCTTTTTTTTCTTCATTACTCTCTTTTTTTCAATTATGTCTATTGCAAGAATCATGCTTATTGGTATTATTCTTATCTTTCCTTTTTTATTTTCATGACTGCTATCCATTTTGATGCATATTCCTCCTTCTTCTTTTCCAATATATGAATATCCAACGAAAATTCCCTTTGTAATCATTACATCTTTTTCAGAACTTATAGAATATATTTCATATTTTGAACCTGGCACCAGTTCAATTTCTTCGGCTTTCATTTAAAAAACCTCCTTTCAACCAACTTTTGTAAATGATTTACATTCTCATTATAATTTTCCATTGCAACTTTAACATGGGCTTCTACAAAACTCCATGCTTTTGCTATATTTCCATATCTTAAGCCATAAGTCTTTTTAACATTTTTTCCTTTCCCTTCCTTTCCTTCTTCAAGTATGTCCATGCTTTTTAGTTTATTCAAATGCCTATAGATAGTCGCTTTTGTTGCATTCAATTTCATCATCAACTCTTCAACCATCCATTTTTTCTCTGGATGAATCAAAAAAAGCTCAAAAAGTTTAAAAGCTATTGAATCCTGTCCATCATTTTTTCCCATATAACCTATGACCTTCAAAAATTCTTCAGCAACTTTTCTATAATCTTCCTCTCCAACCATTGGAGACAAATTTTTGACTCTTATTTCGAAATCCATATTAAATAAAGGGCATGCAATTTATAATTTTTAGCTTTATACCACTTCTGGTCCAAATTTATCCTTTGATTTCTTTTCAAATTTTACCTGCGGCAGGGGGATGGGCGGCGGCAGCTTCAGCTCCCTAGCTATAAATACTGCTTCTGGGACACAGAAATGAAGTATGGCTGTATGAATTTGGGAGGCAATTTCATTTGGCATATTTTTTTTCTCCCCCCAATTATTTGCAATTTCTTCTGCATCTTTTCCTTCATATATAAATGAACCTTCAAATTTTATTATACCAACTGGACCAA
This sequence comes from Thermoplasmata archaeon, assembly GCA_021158865.1. Classification (GTDB taxonomy): domain Archaea; phylum Thermoplasmatota; class E2; order UBA202; family JdFR-43; genus JAGGXW01. The sequence continues at coordinate 2,355 of JAGGSX010000003.1, read as the reverse complement.
AACTTGCAGTATATTCAAACTCAACATCAGCCTCTCCTTTCTTTATGACAGAAAATAATGTTATATTGCTGTTGTGATCAATTCTTATATTCATTGGGCGTGATAAATCTTTTATATATCTTCTTGCTTCCACGCCTCTTATTTCCATATTTCTTATTTTCATATTCATTCAAAAAAATACATTATTTAAAGCTTTGCTTTACTCTTTAGAGAAAAAGAAAAAGAGGCCTGGCTTAAGAGCGAGCCAGGTAGATTTCAATGCAAGAAACATTCACCTTTCCGCCCTCTTCATTCTGGAGTTCTTCTGTAAATATCTTCACGTCTCTTATTTGTGCATCTTGCACAAATCTTCTTCTAACAATCTCTGCAACATCGACCGCTCTGGAAATTGCCCTTCCTCTAGCCTTTATTGCTACTTGTTGTGCCCCAGAATTTAGCTGAGTTATTGCCGCCAATACATAGTTCATTGGTGGCTTATTCCCCACATAGACCACATTTTCCTGTTCTTCTGCCATTTTTATCCCTCCTTACCGAAATATAAAAATTAAATATAAATCTATCGTTGCATAGTATTCAATTTTGGGAAAGAAAATATGATATATTGCTTTATATTAATGAAGGGATGAGAACATTCATATCAATAGATGTTGTAGAAAGAGAAGAAATAAAAGAAATAATGGATGAACTGAAAAAAACAGGGGCAAAGCTTAAAATGGTTGAGCCAGAAAACATTCATTTAACGATAAAATTTTTAGGAGAGGTAGACGAAAATTTGATAGAAAAGGTAAAAGAAGCAATGAAAGAAGCCATTGACGGAATAAAATCATTTAAAGCGGAATTGAAAGGAGTGGGTGTTTTTCCAAGCATGAATTATATTCGTATTATATGGATTGGTTTTAATGATAATGGCGTTAGCAAAAAAATTGCCGAAAGAGTCAATGATGCATTGAAAAAATATGGCTTTCCAAAAGAAAAAAGCTATGTTCCTCATGTTACAATAGCAAGAGTTAAAGGTGGTGGTAAAAAAGAAAATTTAATAGAAGTTATAGAGAAAAATAAAGAAAAAAGCTTTGGCTTCATTGAATGCAACTCTATAAGGCTAAAAAAAAGTGTGCTTAGGAAAGAAGGACCCTTATATGAAACAATATTTGAGATAAAAATATGAAATTAATTGAAGATATAATTGATAAAATACTGCCATCGGAAAAAGACGAGAAAAAATTAGAGAAAATTGTTGATGAAATTTTTGAAGAAATTGAAAATAGGAAGCCATCTGATGCTGAAACCATGCTCGTTGGTTCTGTTGCAAAAGGAACTTATTTAAAAGATTCTTTGGACATAGATTTTTTCATTCTTTTCCCAAAAAGTTATGATAAAAAAGAGATGGAAAAAATTGTTATTTTAATAGGGAAAGAAATTTTAAAGGAATGGAGAATACAATATGCTGAGCACCCATATATTAGAGGCTATTATAAAGGATATGAAGTTGATATTGTGCCATGTTATAAAATAAAAGATATAGGAGAGATGAAAAGCTCTGTTGATAGGACTCCATTTCATACAGAATACATTAAAAAGCACATGAATCAAAAAATGAAAAATGAAACAAGGCTACTCAAAAAATTTTTAAAGGCAATCGGATGCTATGGGGCGGAGGCGAGAATAGAGGGTTTTTCTGGTTATCTTGCTGAGCTTCTAATATTAAAATATGGAAGTTTTTTAAATTTGATAAAAAATGCAGCCCGATGGCATGGAAAAATTTTTTTAACTTTAAATAATGGAGACAATAAATTTGAAGAAGAATTTGTATTTATCGATCCTGTTGACCCATCGCGGAATGTGGCGGCGGCGCTTTCAAGAGAAAAGTTAGAGCTATTTATTAAAGCATCTAAAGCTTTTTTAGAAAATCCGAGCGAAAAATTCTTTTTCCCAAAGTCAGTGCCAAAAATGGGCATTAAAGAAATAGAGAAAAAATTAGAGAATTTCATTGGAGTGTGTTTTGAAAAACCAAATCTTGTTGATGATGTTTTATATTCTCAATTGAAAAAAGCTGCAAAGAGCATGGAAGGACTATTCATTCAATATGATTTTGAGCCGATAAGGAGGGCATGGCATGCAAATGAAGAAGCATTTATTTTAATCGAATTAAGAAAAGTTGAAATAGGAAAAGAGAAAATCCATAAGGGACCGCCAATAAAAGATAAAAAAAATGTGCAATCCTTTATACAAAAATGGAAAAATTGTGAAGATGCAATTGGAAAACCATTTGAAAAAGATGGCAGGGTTTGGATTAAAATAAAAAGAAAATATACAAATGCAATGGAATTATTGGAAAATAAATTAAATGAAATAAGC
>JAGGSX010000030.1 GCA_021158865.1 Thermoplasmata archaeon | reverse complement strand
TCTATTTATATTTTTTGATATAATTCCATCCGAAGGTTTTGACAAGCTATCTTCAACTATTTTATTGGCTTCTTCTAAATCTTCCTTTGTATCAATGTCAATCCATTTCTCCTGCAGTATTTTATATCCAACTTTTCTTTCTGCAGAAAGCTTGCGCATTACATCAGATAAACTTATTTTTTCTTTGCTTCTCATTCTTTCAATGTATTCAAAAATTTCCTTCTTGCAATAAAAAAAACCTGTATCAAAATAATCATAATCTTTTATTTCCTTTCCAATATCCACAACTTTCTCATTTTCAACTTTCACCTTTGTGGCTTCATCAGGATGTATGCAAGAATCACTCACAAAAACAGTTGTTTCATCAAATTTATTAATTTTAAAAAATCCATCTCCATAATAATGGTCACCCATCAATAAAAGGAAATTATCTTCAACATAACTCTTTGATAAATATAAGCTCCATCCATTTTCTTTTTCTGGCTTATCATTATAAACCAATTTTATTTTCGGAAATTTCTCCTTTATGAATTCTTCTATTTCTTTATCATGATAAACAATGATTATATCATTTCCTTTCAATTTTCTTATGGAATGCTCTATTGTTGGTATACCAAATAAATTAAGAAGGGGCTTGGGCTTCTCCGCCCCCATTCTTTTTCCAAAGCCCGCCGCCAGTATAACCGCTTTCATATTGTATTTTTGAACCAGCCAGCAAGCTGCTGAAATTGTTCATGAGTGTTGATTGTGTTGCTTTCCATCGGGCTCTTAAAGAAAAATGCCATTTGTTTTATAACCCCGCACTTTCCTTTTTTCTTTGCAAATAGGAGAAATCTTGCAATATCTATTACAAGAGGGGATGCAACAATAGCGTCTATTCCATCCCATACAAAATAAAATTTCATTTTCGTTCCAAGGAATCCTTTGAAATGTATGAAGTCAAACGCGGTCTTATTGTCAACCAAACTCGGAAAATATTCAATTTCTGTAATGCTGTAAGGAGAATAGCCCAAAATTTTTTTCAGAACGCTATCCTTCGAAATAATTTTGCTCTCCTTGTTGTCTTTATGACTTAAAACTTTTCCATCAAAATCTCCTAATATATTATATCCCATCCATCCAATTACTTCTAAATTTCTATAAAGAAACATTGGTGCAAGAGTTGTTTTAACGAGCGTTTCTCCGGTTTTTCCATCATTTCCAGCATGAGGAACTTCATTTTCAATTGCAAGTTTTTTTAGAGCAGGTAGAGAAGAACCGATGCTTGGCGTAAAGTTTCCATAAGGTATTTTATTTTTTATGGCAGCGTAAGCATAAAGCATGCTTGCACTTGCAAACTCTTTTTTATCTTCGTCTATCATTTCTTCAAATCCTTCTATGGAATTGTGATATTTTTCATTTAATTTAGCCACGGGTTCTGTAGATGCGACATTTATAACAACGGTATCATTATTTTTAAATTTTCTTATATCTCTTTCTATCCTTTCAACAATTTCTCTTAAACTTAGTCCATCATTTTCAAGGGATTGAATTTTTCCCAGTTCTTCTATGCCTGTGCCACAAGCTAAAGCTGTTCCCTTTTTAGCGTTCACTTTTTCTAAATCATGTTTTATCTCTTTCAAAATACTTGCATCATAATGCCTGTTTTTTTCCCAGTGCATATATGCTGCTTGAGATAAATTCTTATCCAAGTTTCTAATCTCATGCCCTCCAAACTCAAAACGTAACTTTGCATAATCATTTATTCCGTCAAATTGGGGAAGTTCTGACACAAGCCCTGTTTTGTTTATTAATCCTTTCTCAACTGCCTTACCACCAACAGCTGTTGTAGTAGCTACAATCCCATACGCTCCAATAAGCCAGAGCTTCATTTTTATCACCTCAAATTTTTTAATAGAAATTATAACAAAAATATATTTATTCTAATATAAATAATTAACTCTCATTTTATGGATTTTATTCTCACCATTTTCTATAAATAATTCCATGTATATACACATCATGGCAAAAATTTTTATGAGTCGACGCTTACCATCGGAAGCCATAAAAATGCTTGAGAAACATGAATTAGACATTTATGAAGGCGATTCGCCACCAGATAAGCAAGAAATCATTAAAAGAGTTAAGGACAAAGATATTCTCATATCATTGCTTACTGATGCCATTGATAAAGATGTTATAAATGCATCGCCATCATTAAAAATGATTGCAAATTATGCAGTTGGATATGACAATATTGATGTTAAAGAGGCTACAAAAAGAAACATAGTTGTAACCAATACACCAGGCGTTTTAACAGAAACTGTTGCCGATTTAACATGGGCTTTGATACTTTCAATTGCAAGGAGAATAGTTGAAGGAGACAAATTCATGCGACAGGGAAAATTCAAAGGATGGGCTCCGTTACTCATGCTTGGTGGAGATATTTATAAAAAAACGCTTGGAATAATAGGAGCAGGAAGAATTGGAAAAGCTGTAGCCAAGCGTGCTGAAGGATTTAGAATGAATATTATTTATTACAGCAGGCATAGAAACGAAGAGATGGAAAGGATTGCAAAATATGTCAGTCTTAATGATTTGTTAAAAAAAGCTGATTTTATATCTCTGCATGTTCCTTTAACAAATGAAACATATCACCTGATAGGAAGAAATGAGCTAAAAATGATGAAAAAAACAGCATATTTAATAAATACAGCCAGAGGGAAATGCATTGATGAAGATGCATTGTATGAAGCGTTGAAAAATGGCGAAATAGCAGGCGCCGCCCTCGATGTATATGAAAATGAGCCCAATGTAAATAAAAATTTGATAAAGCTTGACAATGTTGTTTTAACGCCCCATATCGGCTCTGCATCGCTTGAAACAAGAACAAAGATGGCTGTAATGGTTGCAGAAAATGTTCTTTCTTTTTTGAAAGGAGAAATTCCTCCAAATTGCGTTAATTTAGAGGTGTATAAGAAATGAAATGGATTTGGGCAATTCTTGTAGTTTTTCTCTCCGGCTGTTTGCTCACTCCAAATATTTATAGACATGGATTTGATGAAAATGATGTTGTTACACCATTGCCTTACACCTTGCATCTTGAAAAAAAGCCAATTGCAAATGCGTTGTTTTCGCCTCAGCCTGCTTATAATTTATCATGGTCATTTAATGGGTTATATGCAAATTACATGGGTGTAGCAAGAATTGAAGTTAAAAATATAGGAAATTCAAATCTTTTCATTTACAACATTGCAATAAATATAGATGGCCAGATACAAAAATGGGGAGATGGAAATGACGGGAAAAGAGTGGATAGAGGAGATGTGCAATCATTCATTTTTTCATTTAAATGCCCTAAGAAGGGAAGTTATGAATACAAAATTGGATTATATGTTCTCTCTGAGAATAGAAACAAAAGATGGCACGATTATGGATGTGAATGGACGCCCCAGCATGAAATAAATATAAGCGGATATAAACCTCCTACAAATTACAAAATGCAAAAAAATTATTATTTATATTTTGATAGAATAAAAAAACTCATTGATAAAGACCCTAATCCTGCAATTGTCATGCAAAAAACAGAAGAAGCAACTACAGGATATGACAACAAATACACCATAGCAAAAGTATGTGCAATATTTGACTATCTATATTCTCTTCGCGATACAAAATATGTCAATGACACAGATGATGAAGATATATGGAATAGTCCTTCCATAGCTTTAATACAGGGCGGCGACTGCGAGGAATTCGCCATGACAATTTCAGCCATGATAAAAAATATAGGAGGAACAGCAAGAATATACATCGCAGATGCTCCTGCAAATCATGCATTTGCGGCTGTATACATTGGAAAAGATTTAAATTTGCTAAGAAGTATAGATTCCTATTATCATGCAAATTTAAGCTATGCATTCTTCAAAGATGATTTTGGATATTGGCTGGTTGCTGACCCTCTTTCCTCCTTTTATCTTGGGGGCTTACCAGTTGAAGGATATGCAACTGGTATAGATGGCAAGACATACCAATGGAGCATGGAAACAAATAAATTATATGCAATAGATGTTGTATAAAAGATGAAAGAATATCAGGCTATTGTATTATAACTCCTTCAATATGCGTTGGTTTTGCATCTGTTGCTTTTATTTTAACAAATTCTCCTATATTTCCATTTCTTGTAAAGATAGAATGATAACCATCTGTTTTTCCTATCGTCCATCCATTTCTTTTTTCGAGTAAGAGGGCAGGATACATTTTTCCTACAAGCTTTTTATTATTGTTATATGATATCTCCATCGCAATTTTTGTCATTCTCCTTGAGCGTTGCTTGGCAATCTGGGTTGGCAGTCGCTTCATTTTCCATGCTGGCGTGTTGGGGCGGGGGGAGAAGCGGGTTATATTTGTTATATCTGGCTTCAGTTCTTTTAATGCTTCCATGCTCTGCTGGAAGTCATCATCACTTTCATTTGGAAAGGCAACGATAAAATCTGTAGCAAACGTGGAATTTCTGAAATTTTTTCTGAATTCATTCACAATGCTTTTGAATAAATCAAAATCATATCCACGTCTCATTGCCTTTAAAACATTACCTGAAGCAGATTGCAGGGGAAGATGTAAAAATTTGTATACTTTGGAATTTTTATAGGATTCAATCAAATCATCTAAAATGCGGTATGCTGATAAAGGATGCATCATTCCAATTCTTATTCTAAAATTTTCATCTATTGAAGCAATTTCATTTATTAAATGGGGTAAACTTTCTTTTATATCAATTCCATAACCCGCTGTATCCTGAGCTGTAAGCCTTATTTCCTTGCATCCTTTTTTTATTGCATTTTTTGCATCTTCAACAAGCCCTCTTAAGGAAAATGATTTCAACTTTCCTCTCGCATTTTTTGTTATACAATAGGAGCAATTATATAAACATCCTTCTGCAATTGGCATATTCAACTTTATATCAATCTTTCGAGGTAAATTTACCTTCGCTTTTTCAAAAAAACCATTTTTTCCTTCTATAATATCTGCGATATGATGAATATAACGAGGGGGCAAAATTTTTGCATTTCCATCAATTTTTTTTATCAAATCAGGCAGGGCGGAAGCCATACATCCTGCAACAATTATTTCCTTTCCTGTCTCCTTAAACTTTTTCAGCCTTGAAATCATTCTTTGCTGTGTTGTATCTATAACAATGCATGTTGTAAGTATAAGCAAATCTGCTTCTTCAATGTTTTCCACCATTTCATAGCCCTTTTCCATTAATATTCCCTGCATTATAGAAGCATCTCCCTGATTGGCGGCGCATCCATATACTTCCATGTAAACTTTCATCATTTTTTATAAAGCATATTATTTATTATTTTTCTTGCCTCTCCAGCTAAATAAAGTGAGCCAACTATAGCAATAATATCATTTTTACCTGAATTTTTCATTGCAATTTTTATGGCATTTCCAACATTTTTTGATTTTAAACAATCATATTTTTTATTGCATATCTCAAAAATTTTTTCTATTTGCAACGCTCTATCATTGCTCGCGGATGTTGCTATAACAATTTTTGCATCTGGCAAAAATTCAACCATTTTTTCAACATCTTTATCTTTCATCACACCAAATATTATTATCACATTATCATAATCAAATTCTTCTATTGATTTAGAAAATGCCTTTATCCCATCTGGATTGTGTGCTCCATCTACCAAAAATTTTCCAATTCTCTCCATTCTTGCTGGAATAAATGTTTCTTCAATTCCATTTATTATATCGTTTCTATCAATTCCAATCAATTCCATCGATTTTATGGCAACTGCAATATTATCTCCCTGATAAAATGCATTCATTATTGGCTCAACGACATATTCACCATCTGCTTCAATAAAAAATTTTTTTCCGCAATGGCGCCATCCAAAATCTTTTCCAATTGAATATATCTTTGCACCTTTTTTTTCAGCAATTCTTTTTATAATATTCAAAGCCTTTCCTCTGCATGATGTGACAACAGGAGCATTTTTTATTATCCCTGCCTTTTCCATTGCTATTTTTTCTATACTTTTTCCAAGCCATTGGGTATGCTCTATAGAAACATTTGTTATTATTGTAAGCATTGGCTCTACAACATTTGTTGCATCAAATCTTCCGCCCAAGCCGACTTCCATAACAGCATAGTCAACATTTTTTTCTTCAAAATATTTTAACGCCATTGCAGTCAATGCTTCAAAATATGTGAAATTGTATTTGCATAAATATTCATATTTTTTTATTGCTTCATCATTTATCTCTTTTCCATTTATACATATTCTTTCATTAACTTTTTCAAGATGTGGAGAAGTATATAAACCAACATCATATTTTTTCATCAATATGTTTGAGATAAAATTGCAGACAGAACCTTTTCCATTTGTCCCTCCAACATGTATGACTTTGTATCCTTGCTTAAAATCTTTTGAAAATTCATGCATTCTTTTTAAATCAAGCATTATTTTTCCATTACATTTATCAATCCACATATTAATATCCTTCAGAATAAAAAACATCTGGATAGCTGTATCTATTCAACCATGAATCACCGGGCAGGATGTTCACCTTCCTTCCTTCTATTATGAGGCGGCCTTTTTCAAATAAATCTATGCTTCTGGGCAATATTTGATGCTCCACTTTCAATACTCTTTCTGCAAGGCTATCTCTCGTATCATTTTTTTTAACTCTTACAGCAGCTTGAAGAATTATTGGTCCATGGTCTGGCTTTTCATCCATGAAATGAGTTGTGCATCCTGTTATCTTCACTCCATAGCTCAATGCCTGTCCCTGCGCATCTATTCCTTTAAAAGAAGGTAGCAGAGCAGGATGAATGTTAATAAGCTTTCCATACCATCTTTTTATGAACCAAGGCGAAAGCACCCGCATATAGCCTGCGCCGACCACAAGTTCTATGGCTGCATTCCTCAAAATTTTATCCATTGTTTCTTCATGCTTTTTTTTATTGCCTGCATCAACATGAATTGCTTCTATTCCATTATTTCTTGCCCTTTCTAAAGCAAAAGCATCTTTATTGTCACTTATAACCAACTCAACTCTACCATTTACCAAGCCATTTTTGCACGCATCTATTATAGCCTGCAGGTTTGTTCCTCTACCCGAGGCAAGAACACCTATTTTAAGCATAATGATAATTGAGAATGAATATTTGGATGTTATGCCATTATGAAAAGAAATGCTGTGCAAACAGACATGCTTGCTATAGCAACTAAAGTTCCAAATTTAACCCACTCTTTAGTGCTTATTTCATGTCCATATCTTTTTGAAAGAGAAAGTGTTATAACACTTGCAGAAGAGCCAATTGGAGTTGCATTTCCTCCCATGCCGACGCCCATTGCCAGAGCCCACCACAATAGGTTTGAGTTATAAGTAATAGCCATTGCAGAAACAACGGGAATGAATGCAGCTGTTACAGGTATATTATCAACAAATGAAGAAGATATTCCAGAAATCCATAAGATAATTGTTGCCATTACTATGACATTTCCTGATAAACCAGAAAGCCATTTAGCAAGGCCATCGAGCAATCCTGTTTCTTGCAATCCGCCAACGAGGGCAAACAATGCAATAAAAAAAACCAATGTGGGCCATTCAACAGATTTGAATGCTTCTTTTGGCTCTTCCATTGAAATTAGCAATGCTACTGTTCCACCTGCCAAAGCAACAAAAGACGAAGATATGCCAGTATAACTTTCTGTTGCAAAGAAAAATATCATTCCGAATAAAATGTATAAAAAATGTTTCATTTTCTTCTCATCTTTTATATATTTCCTCTCATTCATTTTCATCAATTTTTCAACATTTTTTCCTTTATTTTCCATCCATTTTTTGTAAATAATTCTCGCAATTAAAATCGATACCAGCAAAGATGCCATAACTGGAATAAATAAATGTATGATGAAATCATTGAATGTGAAATTTGAAGCTATTCCAATCATTATATTGGGTGGGTCTCCAATCATTGTGGCGACGCCGCCGACATTTGAAAGAATTGCTTCTCCCAATAAAATTGGTATAGGGTTTATCTCTATCATCTCTGCAGCCTCAATAGTTAGAGGAGCTATAAGCAATATCGTTGTAACATTATCTATAATCATTGAAATGAATGTCGTTATTAAAGAGAGATAAACAAATATGAGCCATGGCTTTCCCTTGGACAATTTAATAGCTTTAATTCCAAGATATTTGAAAAAGCCAGTCTTTGCCATTAAGCCAACATAGGTCATCATGCCTAACAATAATAGAATAACTTCCCAGTTCTCATGCTTCAGCACAGATTCAAAATCCATGAAACCAAAAATATATCCAAATGAAACCATCACAAACATTCCAAGTAGAGCAGCAGCAGTTCGCTCAAATTTTCCGCTAAAAATCAAAATATAGCTTGCGATGAATATTATAAGCGTTATTATTTGTGGTAAATCCGTTATATCACCTTTTCTTGTATGAATGAACTAATATGACTGGAACAGGAGAATGCGTTATAATAGCACGGGCTATATGTCCTATGATATGCCAAAAAAGAATTTTTTTCCCTAACCCCATAATAATTAAATCATTTTTATTTGCATACTCAAGAATTTTTTCTTCTACATCCCCATACTCGAGAGATTTTTTAACCTCAAGTTTTAAAAAAGATGCTTTCCATTCAGCATTATTCAGAATATCTATACCTCTTTTACTTTGAGAAACATGCAGAACCTCAAGCTCTGTTTTATAAGAAGATGCAAAAACAATTGCATAATTTTTTGCTCTTTCTGAAACCTTTGTTCCATCTGTAGGTAGAAGAATCTTTCTGATTGGCAACTTTTTACATTCTTTGGCAAGCGTGAGAACAGGTATTGGAGATTTTATCAAAACATTCCTCAAAGTTGAACCAATTCTCTGAGCCGATGCCGTATCCTTTCTGCTATAAACACGCATTGCTATTAAATCAACATCATGTTTTTTTGCATACTTTATTATTTTTTTAGAAGGCACTCCTTCGATAACACTGCTTTTTATATTATTTATTCCTTCTTCACGTAAAATTTCTTCTGCTCTTTCGATTGCATTTCTTGCGCATGTTTTCATTTCTTTATACAATAAATCATTCATATTTACGCCAGTTTCGTAGGTATTTACAACACTGATAACATAAAATTCTGCTAATGAAAATGCTTTTGCAGAATATCTTATAACATGCTCCTCCAAGCCATAGCCATCTGTTGGAATCAGAATTTTCTTAATCATCAGCTCACCTTAATTGTTCCAATCAAACTTCCAATATTATTTATCACTTTCTTAATTATAAATCCATGGTTTTGAATAATATCCCATAAAAAGAATTTTGGTCGTAGATAAAATGATGCATAAGCCTTGTGAAGCCATTTCATTATTTGTTCTAATGTAAAATATTTAAGTTTCATAATTGGTGTTAAGGTTGTATATTTTCTCCAATCAAAACTTGTTATTAAATTTCTTTTCAATGCAATATTCCATAGTCTTGTCCCCGGATAAGGAGTTGCAACTGTAAATTGTGCAAGATTTACACCAACTTCTTTTGAAAACTTTATTGTATTTTTTACATCATCTTTACTTTCATCTGGAAAACCTATTATAAATGAACCCAAGCTTGTTAAATCTGCATCATGGGCATCTTTCACTGCTTTCAATGATTGCTGCAATGTTATTCCCTTTCCAATAAAATTAAGAGTTTTTTGAGAACCAGATTCTATTCCAAAATATACAGTATGGCATCCTCCTTTTTTCATTGATTTAGCAACTTCCTTAGAAAATGTGTTTACACGTGATGAAGCAGTCCATCTTATGTCCATGTCTTCTTTTTTAATATTTTCTGCAATTAAAATCGCCCTTTTTTTATTCAATGTGAATGTGTCATCCAAAAATTCAATCTCTCTTATTCCATATTCATTGTGTAACATGCTTATCTCTTCTATTACTCTATTTACGCTATGTGCTCTCCATCTTTTCCCAAATTGTAAAGAAGAAGAACAAAAAATGCAGTTAAATGGACATCCCCTGCTCGTCATTATTGTTCCAAATTTTACTCCATCAGCATTATACTTATCCATTGGAAGTAACTCATAAGAAGGCAGAGGAATGCTATCCAAATTTTTTATAAGCTCTCTTGAAGAATTGCTTTTGATGCTTCCATTTTGTTTATAGGTAAGCCCTCTTATTTCCTTCACATCTCTTTTACCAATCATGTAATCAACAAGCTCTTTAAATGTAATCTCTCCTTCTCCTCGAATAACAAAATCTATACACGAGCACTCTTCAATTGTTTTTTCAGGCAAAAATGTCACATGGGGTCCGCCAATTACTATCTTAATATTTTCATCAATATTTTTTACAATTCTTGCAATTTTATATGCATCTGGCATCATGCTCGTTGTTGCAGTTATTCCAACTAAATCGGGATAAAACTTTTTAATTATTTTCTCAACCTTATCGAAACTCAAATTTTCAATCAAAGAATCAACAATTTTTACGTCATGTTCTTCTTTCACCATTGATGCCAGATAAGCCAAGCCCGCCGGCGGCGCAGTCGTCGAGAGCACTTCCTTTACAACGCTTTTTGTTGGTGGAGAAATAAGCAATATTTTCATTTTGGTTCATCTTCCTCTACCAATCTTTTAAGATATTTTTCGGCTTCCTCTACCATGCATTTCAATTCCTCTAAATAGTTATTCTTTACATTTTTACTGTTTATTTCTTTCTTTATTGGAATTATTACATTATTCAATAATTCCCTTCTTTCATTTTTTATTATTTCGACAAAATCAAAATTGGCTTTGTAAATATTTTTTCCCTGATATCTTATTTTTTCAACTAAATGCTCTTTCAACAATGTATTCAAGTAATTTGCTACAGAAGAATATGCATAGCCTGTTTTTTCAACTATTTCTCTTATGTCCATTGGCTTTCCATTAGCTACCAACGATGAATAAATGCTTGCGCATCCATCTCCAAGCCCCCATTTTCTTGCAAATTCTCTAAGATATTTTTCAATTTCCATATAATCACATTCTATTTTTTATTAGAATTATTAGAATACAATATATAAATATTTTCTTGCTGTAAAGTAAACACAGATCGGTAACATTTCTTAAATCAATTTCCCATTCTTTATAGGAGGGGAATGGGAAATGTCACGTGTTACTCCAGAAATGAGGAGAATAATGGTTATGGCAAAGAAGTCAGGAAAGA